>DATBIZ010000193.1:0-5554 GCA_036556645.1 Vicinamibacteria bacterium
CCTACGGCGAGCGCGCCCGGCGCGCGCGCGCGGTGGACGGCGAGCTCGCCCGCGCGCTCGAGACCGCGCGGGGCGTGAGGGCCCTCGATCCCGACCGGCCGCGCCTCTCCTCCGCCGAGCGCACGCGGCGCACGCGCGCGCTGCTGGAGGTGGTCGAGCGCGAGACCGCGCGCTGCGCCGCGCAGCGGCCCGCGGATGCGGCGGTGGCCGGCGCGCTGGCCGCGGTGCAAACCAGCCGCGCGCGCCTGGGCCGGCCACCGGCGCCGCGCGACGCCGCCGCGCGGGACGAAGCGCTCGACGGCGCGGCGGCCGCGCTGGAGCCGGTGCGCGCCTGCGGCGAGCCGGCCACGCCGGAGGGCCACGCCGCCGTGCTGGTCCTCTCCCGCCGGCGGACCGCGGGCGGCTGATGGCGGCCGCCGAGCCCCTCCGCGCCGCCGCCGTGCGCCGCTGGCTGTCCCTGTGGGCCGGCATGCAGAGCCGCATGCGGATCGTGGAGCGCGAGGAGCAGGCGTTCCTGCTGCTCGCGATCTTCATCGGCCTCTTCGTCGGCCTGGCCGTGGTGTGCCTGCGCGTCGTCATCGAGTCGCTGCGCATCCTGCTGATCGGCTCTTCGCTGCAGCCGGCCTTCCCGCGCGTGGTGCTGGTGCCGGCGCTCAGCGGGCTCGCCATCGGCTTCCTGGTCCGGCACGTGTTCCCCTCCGCGCGCAGCAGCGGCGTGAACCAGACCAAGGCGGCGCTGTACGTGGAGGACGGGCACATCCCGTTCCGCAGCGTGGTGGGCAAGTTCCTCACCGCGGCGCTCGCCATCGGCAGCGGCCAGTCGCTCGGGCCGGAGGACCCGTCGCTGCACATCGGCGCGGGGGTGGCCTCGGGCGTGGGGGGCAAGCTGAGCTTCTCGCGCGACAAGGTGCGGCTGGTCGCGCCGTTGGGCGCGGCGGCGGGCCTGGCCGCGGCCTTCAACGCCCCGATCTCGGCGGTGCTGTTCGTGATCGAGGAGGTGATCGGCCGCTGGAGCGTGGGCGTGCTGGGGCCGGTGATCCTCTCCGCGGTCTCGGGCGTGGTGATGGCGCACTGGTTCCTGGGCGCGGAGCCGCTCTTCCGGGTGCCCCCGGTCGAGCTGGTGCACCCGGCCGAGCTGCTGGCCTACGCGGTGCTCGGCCTGGTGGGCGGGGTGGCCGCGGTCGTGTTCCTGCGCCTGGCCCTGTCGTTGCGGCCGCGCCTGCGGCGGCTCGCGCCGTGGACGTGGCCCTGGCAGCCCGCGGTGGCCGGCCTGCTGGTCGGGCTGATCGGCATGCGCCTGCCGGAGGTGATGGGCGCGGGCTACGAGACCATCGACCAGGCGATCCACGGCCAGCGCGTGTGGCAGGTGCTGGCGGTGCTGGCGCTGGCCAAGATCGCGGCCACCGCGTTGTCCTTCGCGAGCGGGACGCCGGGCGGCCTCTTCGCCCCCACGCTCTTCATCGGAGCGATGGTGGGCGGTGCGGTGGGCGGGCTGCAGCACGCGCTGTTTCCGGGCGTCGCGGGGCCCATCGCGGTGTACGCGCTGGTGGGGATGGGCACGCTGTTCGCCGGCATCCTCCGCGCGCCGATGACGTCCGTGTTCATGGTCCTCGAGGTCACCGGCCACTACGGGATCATCGTCCCCGTGATGGTGTCCAACACGATCGCGTACCTGGTCTCGCGCCGCTTCCAGCCGGTGCCGCTGTTCGACGTGTTGTCGCGGCAGGACGGGCTGGCGCTGCCCTCGATGGAGGAGCAGCGGGAGGAGGCGGTGCTGCGGGTCGAGGACGCGATGCAGGCGCCGGCGGGCGCCGCCCTGCCGGGCGCGCGCCTGGTCGCGGAGGCCCTCGCGGACGCCCCGGCGGGAGCGGTGTTCCTGCTCGTGCACGACGAGCACGGGTGGGGCACCGTCTCGCACGAGCGGCTGCGCCGCCTGGCCGCGGAGGGCGAGGGCGCGCGGCCGCTCTCGGCCGCGGTCGAGGAGCGGCTGCCGCACGTCTACCCGGACCAGCCGCTGGAGATCGCGCTGAGGACCATCCACCATCGGCCGCTGCTTCCCGTCGCCCACCGGGCGGAGCGCGGGCGCCTGGTCGGCGTGATCGCGCTCGAGGACGTGCTGCGCGCCTACCGGGCCTCGCCGGGACCACTTCGGCCGCGCTGACCGCGCGCGGGCCCTGCCGCCCCGCCCGCCTCCGATCCAACCGAGCGAATCGGCCTGAGATCGGTTGGATCGGATCGTCCACGAATTTGATCGCGGCAGCATCGCGTTCCGCTTTATTAATTGTGACAACGTGGTTTGGAGCCGTCCAGGGACTTGGACGCGCTGGGCACCCGTCTTGCAGCCCTCGCGGCACGCAGTTCTATGGGAGGAGAAATGAAAAGACTCTCGTTCCTGGCGCTGGCCCTGCTCGTCGGGCTGGCGTCCTCCTCGTTCGCGCAGTTCGCGACGGGGAACATCTACGGCACGGTCACGGACGAGTCGGGAGCCGTGCTCGCCGGCGCCACCGTCACGCTGACCAGCGACCTCGGCAACCGCACGACCACCACCAGCGAGGCGGGCGAGTTCCGGTTCCTGAACCTGGACCGCGGCCAGTACAAGATCACGGTGGCCAACCCCGGCTTCACCACCATGACCCGTGACGTCACGGTCACCACCGGCGAGAACGTGAGCCTGACCTTCTCGGCCAAGGTGGCGCAGCAGGAGGAGACGGTCACGGTCACCGCGGAGACGCCGCTGGTGGACACCAAGAAGCGCGGCACCGGCACCACCCTCACCACCGAGGAGCTCTCCGCGGTCCCCAACGCGCGCGACCCCTGGGGCGTGCTGCGCAACGTGCCCGGCGTGCTGCTCGACCGCGTCAACATCGCGGGCAACGAGAACGGCCAGCAGGCCAGCGTGGCGGGGAAGGGCTCCACGACCGCGGACAAGATGTGGAACCTGGACGGCCTGGCCGTGACCGACATGTCGGCCACCGGCGCCTCGCCGACGTACTTCGACTTCGAGGCCTTCAACGAGATCAACGTGAGCACCGGCGGCAACGACCTCGCGGTGCAGAGCGGCGGCATCAACATCAACCTCACCACCAAGCGCGGCACCAACCGCTTCCACGGCGGCGGCCGGCTGCTGGTGGCGCACGACGACTTCTCCTTCGGCAACGTCCCCGACGAGATGCGCAACGACTCGCGGCTGCGCGGCAACGACAAGGCGAACCACATCAAGCAGATCAGCGACTACGGCGCGGAGCTCGGCGGGCCGATCATCAAGGACAAGCTCTGGTTCTACGGGACCTACGGCAAGCAGGACATCCGGCTGATCACGCTGACCCAGACCAACGACAAGACGCTGCTGCCCTCGTACAACGGGAAGCTGAACTGGCAGGCCACCGGCAACACCATGGTGTCCGCGTTCTACTTCCTGGGCAGCAAGCAGAAGTTCGGGCGCGGCGTGGGCTTCCCGCTCACCGAGACCGCGGACTTCCTGTGGAACCAGGACAACGCGTTCACCGAGGGCGGTCTGCCGGGCGGGCTCTGGAAGCTGCAGGCGGACCACACGTTCTCGCCGAACTTCTTCGTGTCCGCGAAGGCGGCGTATTACGACACGGGCTTCGGTCTGGCCCCGGTGGGCGGCGACGCGCAGACCTACACCCTCGACTACGTCAACAGCGAGGCCATCGGCTCCTACCAGGACTACCAGGCGATCCGGCCGCAGAAGATCGTGAACCTCGACGGCAGCTACTTCTTCGCGGCGGCGGGCGGCAACCACGAGCTGAAGTTCGGCTTCGGGTTCCGCGACCTCACCACCACCTCGACGTCGCACTACGTGGCCTCCGGGCTCGCCGGGGTGATCAACGCGCCCGACGACTACGTCGCCTACGTGTGGCGCGACGGCGCGACCTTCTACGGCGGCAAGTACCTGTCGCTGTACGCGGGTGACGTCTACACCAGGAACCGGCTGACCCTGAACTTCGGCGCGCGCTTCGACCGGCAGACGGCCATCAACCTGGCCAGCGAGGCCCCGGCCAACGCGTCGTTCCCGAACGTGGTGCCGGCGGTGCGGTTCGAAGGCAACGACCAGAACCTGATCGAGTGGAACACGGTCTCGCCGCGCGTGGGCATCGGGCTCGCGCTCGACGACGCGCGGCGCACGGTGGTGCGCGCCTCCTACGCCAACTACGCCGAGCAGCTCGCCTTCGGCACCGTGGCCCACGAGAACCCGATCCAATATGGCTACCTGGCCTACCGCTGGAACGACCGCAACGGTGACCGGTTCGTGCAGCCGAGCGAGGTCGACCTGAACGACTACCAGTACAACTTCAACATCGACCCGGACGCCCCCGGCGCGGTGTCGGACACCGTCAACAAGATCGACCGCAACTACAAGCCCAAGCGCGATCACGAGCTGGTCTTCGGGATCGACCGCGAGATCGGCCAGAACTTCGCCGTCGGCGCCGCCTACACCTGGCGCCGGGCGTCGAACTGGACCTATCGTCCGCTGCTGGCCGGTGCCTGCAGCGGCGACCCGACTTTCGACAGCTGCCCGACCCTCCGCCCCGCGGATTACATCCAGAACGCGCCGGTGACCGCCAACGGGTTCACCGCCTTCACCTACTCGCCGGACCCGGCGCTCGTGGACGCTGGGCGCGGCGGCCGGCTCACCACCAACGCGCGCGGCTACTACACGGTGTTCAACGGCGCGGAGCTCTCGCTCATCAAGCGGCTGTCCAACCGCTGGATGGGCCGCGTCGCCTTCTCGCTCAACGACTGGACGGAGCACTGGGACGGCCAGCCCTATGCCGTCTGCCAGAGCACGCTCTCCTCGGGCGCCAACTGCGGCCAGCCGACCCGTGAAGAGCGCGATCCGCTCGTGCAGGGCGGCCAGGTGGCGGCGCTGTCCGGCGGATCCGGCAAGGCCAGCTTCTACACGAGCATCAAGTGGCAGGTCTACGCGAACACGCTCGTGCAGGGGCCGTGGGGCACCGAGCTCTCCGGCGCCCTGTTCGGACGGCAGGGCGGCCCCTACCCGGTGAGCCTCACGCTCGACGCCGGGCTCGACGGCACCCTGCGCGCGCTGGCCACGCCGGAGGTGGACACCAAGCGGTATCCGAACCTCTGGAACCTCGACCTGCGCCTGGCGAAGACGATCCGGCTCGGCGGGTCCGGCCTCACGCTCGCCGCCGAGTGGTTCAACGTGATGAACAGCGGCACCGTGCTGGCCCGCTCGCGGTTCGCCAACGCGGGCGCGTTCGTCAACACCTCGCAGGGTGCGGTGCCCGGCGACGGCCTCGGCCGCATCGAGGAGATCCTGGTGCCGAGCATCTTCCGCTTCGGCGCCCGCTTCACCTTCTAGGCCGCTTCGTCCGTTCGTCGTCCACGGCCCCGGGGCGCGGCCCCGGGGCCGTTTTCGTCTACGACTCGGGACGCAGGCGCAGCCGCGAATACGCCTCGAGGCGCGAGGCGCCGTCGCCCAGCCCGATGCGGAGGGTGTAGTCGCCCGGCTCGGCGACCTCGGGCGTGTACGCCAGCTCGTACACGCGGCGTCCGGCGCCGTGGTGAT
>DATBIZ010000194.1:0-3835 GCA_036556645.1 Vicinamibacteria bacterium
GATCGCGCGGGCGTCGCCGCGGATGCTCCGCGGGATGGCCTTCGCCGTGGGCTCGATGGGGCCGAAGGTCGAGGCGGCGTGCCGCTTCGTGGAGGGGACGGGCGGACGGCCGCCGCTCTTCGTTCCCACCGACCGGGTCGCGCACCGGCGGTTCGCCGCCATCGGAGCGATGGCCGACCTGGCCGCCATCCTGCGCGGCGAGAGGGGGACGCGCATCGAGGCGGACCAGTGATCGGCGGCAGGCCGCCGCCCGGCTCACTGGGCCGCGGACACCGGAGGCTGCACGTCGTAGCGGGACTGCAGGAAGGCGACCACGTCCACGAGCTGCCGGACGGTCATGGCCTCGCTGAAATCGCCCATGCGGGAGAGCTTGCCGCTCGTGACCAGGCGCTCGTCTCCGCCTCCGGTGATCCGGTGCGACGGGTTGATGATCGCGGTCACGAGCTCACCGTCGGTGCGGTATGCGGGGACGACGCCGCCCAGCCTCACGGGGACCGCGGGCTCCGCGACCGGCTTCGGCACCTCCGTCCCCGCGACCTCGTGACACGTGTGGCAGCGCATCTCGACGAAGACCGCGCGTCCCCTCGGGGCGTCGCCCTCGGGGAGCCGGAAGCCGGACGACGAGCGCGGGCCGGTGACACAGGCGGCCACCGACGCGGCGAGCAGTGCCACGCCAGGTACGTTCGTGCGCATGGCGAGCCTCCTTCTCGCCGGTCGATCGAGCAACCGACGTGCCACCGCGCAGCGCGGTGTCGGCGCCGCGCCTGGGCCGGCCGGAAGCGCACGCGCTGCGGCCGCGGCCCGCGCGCCCGCAACCCTTGCGGGCCGCGCGCGCGCGCACCGCTTCAAAGCGGCCGGATCGTGCGGCACAGCGCTTGCTCGAACCGCAGTGGCGCCGTGGTGCGCGCGCGCCGTCCTCGGGTGCTCGAGCGCGCACGGGTGAGGAGGAGTTCATGGCGGTGAGCCAGAGGCTCCGACGGCTGCTCACGGGGGAGTACGCGAGCTATCGGTTCGTGACGCACGGCGCGCGGTCGAGCGCGCGCGACGTCGCCGACGCGGCCAAGGTGCCCGCCCGCCAGTTCGCGAAGGTGGTCGTGTTTCGCGACGCGGCGGGCGTGTACGTGATGGTGGTCGTTCCCTCCACGACGCGCGTGCGCCTGGACAGCGTCGAGAGGACGACCGGCCGTCCCGGGCTGCGGCTGGCCACCGAGGACGAGCTGCAGGCCCTGTTCCCGGACTGCGACGTCGGCGCCATGCCGCCGTTCGGCGGGCTCTACGGGCTGCCGGTGTACGTGGACGCCTGCTTCCGGGAGCAGCCCGAGTTCTTCTTCCGCGGGGGAGCGCACGACGAGGTCGTGGGGATGCTCTTCGCGGACTACGAGTCCCTGGTCCGGCCCGTGTACGGGCAGTGGTGCTTCCACGACGCGCCGCGCCGCCGCCCCGTTTCGGCGCCGCGCCCGGCCGCCGCGCCGGCCTGACCGCGGACGGAAAGGACGCGCCATGCTGTGCCGTGAAGTCATGAACAAGGAGGTCGTGGTCTGCGCGGAAGGCGACACGGTGGCGGACTGCGCCCGGCTGATGCGCGACCATTGCGTCGGCTTCGTGCCCGTGGTGGACGGAGGCGGCCAGGTCAGCGGCGTGGTCACGGACCGCGACCTCGCCCTGCGCGTGGTCGCGGCGAGCCTCGCGATGGAGACGCCGGTGCGCACGATCATGACCCGGGACGTCCGCATCTGCCGGCCCTGGGACAGCCTGCGCTCGGCGGAGCGGAAGATGGCCGCCGTCCGCAAGTCGCGCCTGGTGGTGGCGGACGAGGACGGCGGGTGCGCCGGCGTGATCAGCCTGTCCGACATCGCGCAGGCCGACACGCGCGCGCTGGCCGGCCACGTGCTCTACGAGATCACCCAGCGCGAAGCCCGGCCGGCTCCGCGGCGGCCGGTCTGAGCTCGTCGCGGCCCACGGGAGCCGGCTCGAGCGGCGCGTAGGCCGGCTCCCACATCGCCTCCGCCACCGCGCGCGGGATCTCCTCGTCGGACAGCGCGCGGCCGAGGCCGCGCTCGCGCGCCTCGCGCACCACGGCCGCGGCGACCCGCGCGCTGACCCGGCGGATGTCGCGCACGGCGGGAAAGAGGCTTCCCGCCGCCAGCTCCGCCGGTCCGACCTCGTCCGCCAGCCGCTCCGCCGCGGCCGCGAACATGGACTCCGTGACCTCGCGCGCGCCGGACACGAGCACGCCCAGCCCGACGCCGGGGAACACGAAGGCGTTGTTCCCCTGTCCGATCGCGATCGTGCGTCCCTGCCACGAGACCGGCTCGAACGGGCTCCCCGTCGCCACCAGCGCGCGGCCCCCGCTCCAGGCGATCACGTCCGACGGCCTCGCCTCGCTCTTGCTCGTGGGGTTGGACATCGGGAACACGAGCGGCCGCTCCACCTCGCGCGCCATCGCGCGGACGACTTCCTCGGTGAAGGTGTGCGGCTCGCCCGAGGTGCCGATCAGCACGGTCGGCCGCACCGCCCGCACCACCGCGAGCAGGTCGCGCGGCTTGCCGGCGCCGAGGCCCATCTCCTCCGCGAGCGCGGCCGGCCAGGCGAAGGGACGCTTGTGCTCGTCCGCGATCGGCGCGTCGTCCACCACCAGCCCGCGGGTGTCGAGGCTCGCGATCGCGCGCGCCAGGTCCGCCCCGTCGAGGCCGGCCCGCCGGAGCGTGTCGCGCATCAGCCGCGCGATCCCGATGCCGGCCGCGCCCGCTCCCAGGATCACCACGCGCTGCCGGCTCAGCGGGGTGCCGGTCAGGCGCCCGCCGGCCATCACGCCCGCCGCCGCCACCGCCGCCGTCCCCTGGATGTCGTCGTTGAAGCTGGTGATCACCTGGCGATACCGGTCCAGCAGGCGGAACGCATTGGCCTTCTTGAAGTCCTCCCACTGCAGCAGCGCGCGCGGGAAACGGCGCCTCACCGCCTTTACGAACTCGTCCACCAGCTCGTCGTAGGCGGCGCCGCGCAGCCGCGGGAAGTGCCAGCCGAGGTACAGGTCGTCCTCGAGCAGGGCCAGGTTGTCGGTGCCCACGTCCAGGCTGATGGGCAGCGTCTGCCAGGGCGGGATGCCCGCGGCGGCGGTGTAGAGCGCGAGCTTGCCGATCGGGATCCCCATGCCGCCCGCACCCTGGTCGCCCAGGCCCAGGATGCGCTCGTTGTCGGTGACCACGATCAGGCGCACGTCCCCGAACGGAGCGTTGCCCAGCACCTCGTGGATGCGGCCACGGTGCGCGGGCGTGATCCAGAGCCCGCGCGCGCGGCGGAAGATGTGGCTCCACTCCTGGCAGGCGCGGCCCACGGTCGGCGTGTAGACGATCGGCAGGAACTCCTCGACGTGGTCCGCGAGCACGCGGTAGAAGAGGTGCTCGTTGCGGTCCTGCAGGGCGGCCAGGCCGATGTACCTTTCGAGCGGGTCGTCCTTGCGCAGGATGTTCTCGTAGACGCGCCGCGCCTGCTGGTCCATCGTGCTGACGTGGCTGGGCAGGAGGCCGTCGAGCCCGAACGCCGCGCGCTCCGCCTCGGTGAAGGCCGTCCCCTTGGTGTAGAGCGGCTGCCGGAGCAGGGTCGCGCCGCGGTAGGGCACCCGCAGCCGCTCGCCGGCGGCGCCAGAGCGCTCGATGACGACCTCGTCCATCGTGGCCTCCTTCATCTCGGGGGGATCGCTCGGGCCGATGGCACGGCGGCGACGATGGCCCTCGCGCTCCCCCCTGAACCCCCCTGCGCCGCCGCCGCCGCGCCGCGCGCGTCGCCGCCGGCTTCATCTCGGGGGGATCGCTCGGGCCGATGGCACGGCGGCGAC
>DATBIZ010000195.1:0-5516 GCA_036556645.1 Vicinamibacteria bacterium
CATGGGCTGCATCTCCGAGGGCGGGCCGGGCAGCAGGTAGAGCAGCCGCCCGCCCGCCTCCACCTTCTGCCCGGGCGCCGTGCCCCGGCGGTTGGGCAGCACGGTGGCCCCCTCGATCACGTCGGCCTGCTTCTCGTTGACCGGCGCCATCACGCGGCCGAACCGGGCGAAGCGCGCGCGGAGCTGCTCGATGATCGCCTGGTCGCGCCGCAGCGCGCGGCCGAGCGCGGCCGCCGCCGCCTCCCGGGTGAGGTCGTCCTCGGTGGGACCGAGCCCGCCGGTGGCGACCACGACCTCCGCGCGCGCGAGCGCGCTGCGGAACGCGGACTCGAGCAGCCCCGCGTCGTCGGCGACCACGCAGCGCACGCCCACCGCGATCCCCGCCTCGAACAGGCGGCCGGTGATGTGCAGCGCGTTGGTCTCCACGCGCAGCGGGTCCATCAGCTCGCTGCCCACGGCCAGGATCTCCGCCCTCACCCCGGCCCCCAGGCGCGCAGCAGGGCCTGCACGAGCAGGTTGGCGTACACGCCCGCCATCAGGTCGTCGCTCATGATGCCCCAGCCGCCGGGCAGCGCCTCGAGCTGGCGCGCCGGCCAGGGCTTCAGCACGTCCATCGCGCGGAACGCCACGAAGGCCAGCGCGACGGTCGCGGGGTTGAAGGGCACCCACAGCAGCGTCGTCCACATCCCGGCGACCTCGTCCACGACCACCAGGCCCGGGTCCTTGCGGCCGACCTGCGCCGCCACCGCGGTCGAGCAGCGGACGCCGAGGAGGAAGACGGCCGCGAGCGCGGCGAGATGGAAAGGCCAGGCCAGGCCGCTGGCCGGCCAGAACAGCGCGAGCCCGACCAGCGAGCCCGCGGTGCCGGGGGCGATGGGCGAATAGCCGGCCCCGAGCGCGGTCGCGACCAGGGCGGCCGGGCCGGCGGCGCGCGGCGCCGGACGAGCGTCCACCGCCGCGTCGCGCGAAGCTGCGGGCATCGGGGAGAGCATACTGCGCGGCCCGCGCCGCCGGGCGTCATCTCTGCCGCAGACGACCTTCCGGGTCGCGCGGCGCGACGCGCAGCGTGTCCGAGTGGCCGATCACGACGCGGCCGGCTCCGCCGCGGGCGGCGCGGACGTGCTTGCGGCGGGTGACGTGCACGTCCACGTGCGCCTGCCCGGCCGCCGCGCTGAAGAAGGCCGCCACCTCGGCCGCCTCGCGCAGGTCGTCCGGGCCGGCGCGGCCTTCGGGATCGCGCACGATCACGTGCGCGCCGGGGACGTCGCGCGCGTGCAGCCACACGTCTTCGGGCCGGGCGAGGGCGAACGTCAGGCGGTGGTTCTCGCGCGCGCCGCGTCCGACGAGGATCGAGAGCCCACGCGTGCTGAGGAAGTGACGCACGCCGCCGGCGCCGCCGGCGGCCGCCGGCGGCGGCGGGGCCGCCTCGGACGGCGCCGCCGCTTCGATCTCCGCGGACGTGCGCGCGGCGCGTATCGCCGCCTCCACCCCGCGCGCCCGCGCGAGGTCCTCGCGCACCTGCCGCACGCGCGCCTCGACCTGCACGCGGGCGCGCTCGATGCGACGCGCCTTGGCGAAGAGCCGGTCGGCAGTGGCGTGCGGTGAGGCGCCCGGCTCGACCGCGATGCGCAGCGTCCTCTCCGGGGCATAGGGGTCCCGCACCGTGACCGCGCCCTCGCTCGGCGTCAGGTCGCCGGCCGCGAGCAGGGCCTCTCCCCGCCGCCGCAGGTCCTCGGCCGCCGGCAGGCCGTGCAGGTCGCCTTCGAGGTGCGCGAGCAGTTGCGCCGCGCGCCGCGCCGCGCGCGCCGCGGTCTCGGCGGCCGCGCGCCGGGCCCGGCCGAACCGTGCGCCGCGCAGCCGGCCGAGCAGCAGCGCCGCCGCCGCCGCGGTCCAGGAGGGCTGCGGCAGCGCAACGCGGTCCGGCCGCGAGGCCGCCAGGGGCAGCAGGAGCAGCGCGTCGCGGGCCACGAGATCGGCGTCGTGGCAATCAGCGAGGGGCCGCGGCGCGAGGAGAACGGGGCGAGGATGGTCGAGCTCGCCGCGCACCCCGGCCAGGCTCCGCGACGGGCTGTCCACGACGAGCCGCGCCAGCGCGGGGCCGAGGCCGGGACAGACCTCGAGCACCGCCGCGACCGCCGAACGGCCGGCGCGCCGGGCCTCGTCCACCGCACGGGCCAGCGCGCCGTCGTCCACGCGGTCCCACTCCCGCTCCGGCGCGCCGGCGGGCGGCGGCCAGCAGGCCGCGCCACCACCGAGCGTGGCGACGACGCCGTCGGGAGTGGCCAGCGTCAGCGCGGCCGCGGCCGAGAGGCGCAGGACCAGGGCCGCGCCGGACAGGTCGAGCACGAGCACGCGCTCGCCCGCGACGCGCCGCAGGCCGACGACGCGGCGCCCCTCCAGGTGCTTCCGGAAGAGCAGCAGAGCCTGCCTCGCGCGGCCGCCCAGCGCGGCCTGGTCCGGCGCCGCGCGCGCCGCCTCACGCCCGAGCGCGTACAGCCCGGGCGCGAGGCGGCCGGCGTCGAGCCACAGGCGGGCCTCACGCGCCGACAGCTCGAGCAGCACCGCGTCCGCCTCTGCCGCGCGCACGCGCGCGACGTGCCGGCCGGCCACGAGCGGGGCGACCTCGCGCACGAGCCCGTCGAGCGTGAGCGCGTCCACGCCCGAAGTCTGCTACGAGCGGACCACGCGCGTCTTGAAGAGGCGGTCGTGGACGGCGCGGCGGGCGGGGTCGAAGCTGATCGTGGCCAGCGCGGCGCCCGCGGCGAGCACGCCCGCGCTGCCCACCAGCGCGCGCGAGAGCGCGCGCAGATACCCGGGCGGCCGGCCCGCGCGGTCCACCACGCGCAGGGAGAACGCCATCTTGCCCGGAGTCTGCCCGGTCGTGCCGGTGAAATACGTGGCGTAGAGCAGCCCGAGCGCGGCGAGATACCCGGCGAGGTAGGGCCACGACGGCAGCAGTCCGGCCACGGTCACGTGGGCGGCGCGGCTCGCAAAATACACCACGACCGTCGCCGCCCCCACGAGCAGCCCCACGTCGATCGCGGCGGCCTGGGCACGGTCGAGCGCCTGGGCGGGGCGCTCGGGCAACGACACCGCTCCCGCAACCGGGGGGGCCTCCGCGAGCGCGCTCGCTGCCGGCGGCAGCTCGAGGTCGTCGTCGAGAGGGTCGAGGGTGCTCACCAGCGAGCGCTCGCCCGCGTGCCTCAGCGGCAGCTCGTCGTCGTGCGTCGGGCTCTCGGAGGGTGGGACGCCGAGGTCGTACACGCGCGCCGGCCCGAGCGCCGGCGGATCGTCGCCCAGCTCGGAGAGGGCCGGCGTTTCGGCCGCGGGCGAGCCGATTCCCTCCGCGGCGTCGGCGTACGGTTCTGCGCGCGGGGAGGGGTCGGCGACGGCGACGCTTCCGTCGTCGTGGTCCGCGTCCGGGAAGAGCGGCAGGTCCCCCCCGGACTTCTGCTGGCGCCGCTGGCGCACGCGGTCGCGCACCTCGTCCTGCCACGTCCGCTCCCGGCGGCGCAGCCCCGGGATCTCGCGCAAGGGCTCCACGTTGTCGGGCTCGTGACGCGGGTCAGGGGCGAGCGCACCCTCCACGGGCGCGGAGAGCAGGGCCCCGCAGAACGGGCACCGCTCGCCGACGCCGGCCGGCAGACCGCGCCGGCAGGACGGGCAATTCAATCCGAGGGCCCCATGCGCAGCGTGGACTCGGCCTGGCTGCGGAGCTGGCGCGCGAACGGGTAGGCCGGCTCCTCGGGCGGCACCGCGTCGAGCGCGCGCAGCGCGCCCGCGGTGTCGCCCTGCTCCATCAGGCGGCGGGCGTCGGCCAGCGCCTGCTCGCCGGGCGAGAGCGGCGCCACCGGCGCCGGCGCGGGCGTGGCGGCGGACTGCGGGCGCGGCGCGCCTTCGAGCACGCGGATCAGCCCGTCCCACCGCGCGTCCACGCCGACGGCGAGCAGCGCGAAGGCGGCCGCACAGAGCCCTCCCAGCGCCCGCCGTGCCCAGGCCGGCGCGCGCGGCAGGCCGCTCGACGCGCTCTCCGCGGCCGACGCCGCCGCCGGCGCCAGGCCCGGGTCCACGCGGCCACCGCGCGGGTCGAGCCGGTCGAGCGCGGCCAACGCGCGATCGCGATCGCCGCCCTGGTCCACGATCTGCTCCAGCAGCGCGCGCGCCGCGTCGTTGTCGCCGGCCTGCGCGGCGTGGCTCGCCTGGTCCAGCCCGGCGTCGAGCCGGCGTGCGCGCTCCGCGAGCGCCGCCCGCGCGGCGGCCAGTCCGCGGCGCGCCTCCCCCGAGTCCGCGTCGTCGAGGAGCAGGCGGCCGAACAGGTCGGCCGCGTCGCGCTCACGGCCGGCGTCGAGCAGCCTCCAGGCCTCCGCGAGCAGCGCCTCGTGGCGCGTTGGTCCGGCCGAGCTCAATGGGGACTCACCTGTCGGAACCTAAACCGCGCTCATTATGGAAAAATCCGAGGCCCGATTTCAAGGGAAACTTGCGGCCACCTGTGGTACTTAGAGGAGGCATGGCCCGGCTGATCGAATCCGTCCCGAACATCTCCGAAGGACGACGGGCCGAGGTCGTGGACGCGGCCGTGGCCGCGCTGCGGGCCACCCCCGGACTGCGGCTGCTCGACGTGCAGTCCGACCGCGACCACAACCGCAGCGTGCTCACGGTCGCCGGCGACGCCGACGCGCTCCACGCGGGCCTGCTCGCGCTGTTCGCGGTGGCGGTCGAGCGGATCGACCTCCGCGCACACCAGGGCGAGCACCCGCGCCTGGGCGCGGTGGACGTGGTGCCGTTCATCCCGATCGAGGGCGCGACCATGAGCGACTGCGTGGCGCTGGCGCGCCGCGTGGCGCAGGCGGCCGCGGAGCGCTTCGGCGTCCCGATCTTCCTCTACGAGGAAGCGGCGACCGCGCCGCACCGCCGCAACCTCGAGGACATCCGCCGCGGGCAGTTCGAGGGCCTGGCGGAGAAGATGCGCGATCCGCTCTGGAGCCCGGACTACGGGCCGCCGCAGCCGCATCCTTCGGCCGGCGCCGCCGTGGTCGGCGCGCGCCCGCCGCTGATCGCCTACAACATCAACCTGGGCACGGCCGACCTCGAGGTCGCGCGCCGGATCGCCAAGGCCATCCGCCACAGCAGCGGCGGTTACCGCCACGTCAAGGCCATGGGCGTGATGCTCGGGGAGCGCAAGCTGGCGCAGGTCTCGATCAACATGACCGACTTCAAGCGGACGCCGCTGCATCGCGTGTTCGAGACCGTCCGCTCGGAGGCCGAGCGCCACGGGGTGCACGTGGTCGGCAGCGAGATCGTCGGCCTGGTGCCGTCGGAGGCCCTCTTCGACACCGCCGAGCACTACCTGCGCCTGGAGGCCTTCTCGCCCGCCCAGGTGCTGGAGCGCAAGGTCCGCGACTCCGAGTAGCGCCGCCCGGCGCCGGCCCGCCGGAAACGGGTTCGCGCCGGGTCTCCTTCTCAGTCCGGCAGGGCGAGCTCGGCGGGCTCGCCCTTGCGCAGAGGCAGGAGGCCGT
>DATBIZ010000196.1:0-4815 GCA_036556645.1 Vicinamibacteria bacterium
TCGACGATGAAACGCGGGCGCGAGCGTGGGAGGCGCGGCTGAGAGGCGTGCGCGGCGGCGGGGAACGGGCGTTCGTGCACGCGCTCTCGCGCCCGGCGCTGAGCCGCCAGATGGCGCGGCTCGCGGACGCGCGGCTGCCGCGGCCGCTCCTGCGCGCGCTGCTGCGCGCCTACGTGCGCGCCTACCGCGTGGATCTCTCCGAGGCCGCGCTGCCGCTCGAGGGCTACGAGACCTTCAACGCCTTCTTCACCCGGCGCCTCCGCGAGGGCGCGCGGCCGGTGCCGGCCGATCCCGGCCTGATCGTCTCGCCGACCGACTCGCGCCTGCAGTCGCTCGGGCGGGTGCCCGCCGGGGCGCGCCTCGACCAGATCAAGGGGCGCAGCTACGCGGTCGAGGCGCTGCTCGGCGACGCCCAGGAGGCCGCCGCGTTCACGGGCGGCGTGCACGCGACCCTGTACCTGAGCCCGGGGATGTACCACCGCGTCCACTTCCCGGTGGACGGCCGCGTGGTGGCCTGGCGCTATCTCCCGGGGCGGCTCTACCCGGTCAACGCGATGGCCGTGCGCCACGTCGAGGGCCTGTTCACGGTCAACGAGCGCGTGGTGGTGACGATCGACAGCGACGACGTGGGGCCGGTGGCGGTGGTCCTGGTCGGAGCCACCAACGTCGGGCGCATGACGCTGAGCTTCGCCGCGCTGACCACGAACGCGGGGGCGCCGCCGGTCGCGGTGCGGCTCGCCCAGCCGCTGCCGGTGCGCCGCGGCGACGAGCTGGGCGCGTTCAACCTCGGCTCGACCGTGGTGCTGCTCGCGGCCGACCCGCGCCTCGAGCCCGCCGGCGTGCGCGAGGGCGACATCGTGCGCATGGGGCAGGCTCTCTTCCGGACATCGGCAGGGCGGTGATCGCGGCCCCACACACTAGACTGGAGCTCGGGCGCTCCTGCCCGCGGAGGCGGCCATGGCGTTGCGATCCGTGAACCCGATGACCGGCGAGACGATCCGCGAGTACCCGGAGGCCGGCGAGCGCGAGGTCCGCACCGCGCTGCTCGAGGCGAGCTGCGCGTTCGCGGGCTGGCGCGAGGTGCCGATCGCCGCCCGCGCCGAGAAGATGCGCGCGGCCGCGGGTCGGCTCGACGCCCGCCGGGACGAGCTGGCGCGGTTGATGGCCCTCGAGATGGGCAAGCCGCTCGCGCCCGCGCGCGCGGAGCTGGACAAGTGCGCGGCCACCTGCCGCTTCTACGCGGACGAGGCCGCGTCGTTCCTCGCGGACGAGCCCGTGAAGACGGAAGCCTCGAAGAGCTTCATCGCCTACCAGCCGCTGGGCCCGGTGCTCGCGGTGATGCCCTGGAACTTCCCGTTCTGGCAGGTGTTCCGCTTCGCGGCGCCGGCGCTGATGGCCGGCAACGTCGGGATCCTGAAGCACGCCTCCAACGTGACCGGCTGCGCGCTCGCGATCCAGGAGGTGTTCCGCGAGGCGGGCTTCCCGGAGCCCGCGTTCCGCGCGCTGCTGGTGGGCTCCGACAAGGTCGGCGCGGTGATCGACGCGCCGGAGGTGAAGGCGGTGACGCTGACGGGCAGCACCCCGGCCGGCCAGTCGGTCGCCGCGCGCGCCGGTCACGCGCTGAAGAAGACCGTGCTCGAGCTGGGCGGCAGCGATCCCTACGTGGTGCTCGAGGACGCGGACCTGGAGCTGGCCGCGGACACCTGCGTGGCCTCCCGCCTGATCAACAGCGGGCAGAGCTGCATCGCCGCCAAGCGGTTCATCGTAGTGGAGCCGGCGCGGAGGCGCTTCGAGGAGCTGTTCGTGGAGAAGATGCGCGCGAAGAAGACCGGCGACCCGCTCGAGCCGGGCGTGGACCTCGGCCCGCTCGCCCGCCACGACCTGCGCGAGCAGGTGCACCGCCAGGTCGAAGCGAGCGTCGCGGGCGGGGCGCGGCTGCTCCTGGGCGGCAAGGTCCCCGACGGCCGCGGCGCCTTCTACCCTCCGACCGTGCTCACCGACGTGCGCAAGGGCATGACCGCGTTCGACGAGGAGGTGTTCGGGCCGGTGGCGGCGATCGTGCCGGCGAAGGACGAGGCGGACGCGGTGCGGCTGGCCAACGACAGCCCGTTCGGCCTGGGCGCCGCGGTGTTCACCCGCGACCTCGCCCGCGGCGAGCGGCTGGCCGCGCGGGCGCTGGAGGCCGGCAACTGCTTCGTGAACGCCTTCGTCCGGTCCGACCCGCGCCTCCCCTTCGGCGGCATCAAGGAATCCGGCTACGGCCGCGAGCTGTCGTCGTTCGGGATCCGCGAGTTCGTGAACGTGAAGACCGTGTACGTGAGATAGATGGGCGAGCGGGAGGTCCTCAAGCCCGGCGGCTTCTGGATCTGCCCGACGTGCGGGCGGCGCAACAAGGTCTGGGCGCCCTGCTCCCAGTGCGGCACCGCGCTCGCGGGCATGCCGGAGACGCCCGGTCCTCCGGAGGTGCCCGCCACCGCCGCGTCGCGCTTCCGGCCACGGCGGACGTGGCCGATCTACGTGATGGTGGTGCTCGGCGTCGCCGCCGCCATCGGCGTCGGCGTGCTGCTGGCGCGGATGCTCGGCGGCGCCGCGCTGGTGAGCGACGAGCCCTCGCCCGGCCCGAGCCCGCGCGCGGCGGCGAGCGCCGCGCCCTTTCCCGAGCCGATCCCCACCTCCGTCGCGCGGCCGCCGAGGGCGGCGGACGTGCCGCCGCCCACGCCGCCCGCGGCCGTCTACACACCGTCCGCGCCCGCGCAGACGCCCGGCTATTCGATCCCGGCGCCCGCCGCGCCCGGCCGCTGGCGGCAGGTCCCCGAGGCGCGCGCCGGCGCGGACCTCCGCGCGCGGCAGCGGGCGGTGCGCGCGGCGCAGGCGCGGTTCGACCGGGCGGAGGCCGCCCTCGGCGGGGTGACCGCTGACGACGCGGAGACCGAGACCGAGGCCATGCGCGAGCTGGAGGACGCGGCCCGCGCGCTGCGCGAGGCGGAGGCCGCCCTCGACCGCGCCCGCCGCCGCCTGCGTTAGGCTGCCGAAAGACCCGCCGGCCGCCTCGTGGTCGATGTCGAGGAGCGGCCGGCCTGCCGCGCGCTTCTTTCGGCCAGATCCGACGAACCCTTCGTTGGTCGCCTTCCCACGGAGGCGCGGTACTGGAGACGTTCGGAGTGTTCAGCCGCCTGCGTACAGGCAGCCGCTAACGCCGCGCGCGCCGCGGCCGCGGCGCCGCCGTGCGCGGCTCCTGCCGGCGCTCGTCGAGCGACTCGAGCAGGTTGCGCTCGCGGACCAGCGCCACGCTGAGCTGCTTCTCGCCCGCCTCGTCGAAGAGCACGCGCATGCGCTCGGCCTCGTAGCCGAGCACCAGGCCCTTGCCCCAGTCGGCGTGCCGCACCCAGCTCTTCACCGGGAACGGCTCGCGCTGCCGGCGCTGGCGGGCGGCGAACCCGCGCGCGCAGTTGTCGCAGCCGAGGCAGCGGTCGCGCGCGCGCTCGCCGAAGTACTCGAGCAGGAACTTGCGGCGGCAGGTGCCGAGCTCGGCGTACGCGCGCATCACCTCCAGCCGGCCCTGCTCCTGCGCGCGCCGCCGCTGGTGCACGCGCGCCGCGTCCCGGGCGCCGCGCTCCGCGGACCGCCGCTGGCGGCCCGGCACCGCCACCGTTCCGGTCGGCGTCACCTCGACCGCGCCCACGTCGCTCAGCCCGGCGATCGCGTTGGCGAGCTGGGTCTGGCTGAGGCCGGTCTGGTCCCGCAGCTCGTCGGGGCCGACCGGCGCCTCGCTCGCGCGCACCGCCGCCGCCACGCGCTCGAGGTCGTCCTGCTCGACGCGCCCACCCGCGGCGAGGAAGCGGCGGATGCCGAGGTCGGCCGGCCGGTAGAAGAGCGCCGCCTCCGCGGGCTCGCCGTCGCGGCCGGCCCGCCCGATCTCCTGGTAGTAGGAGTCGAGCGAGTCGGACACGTCGGAGTGGAACACGAAGCGCACGTCGGGCTTGTCCACGCCCATCCCGAACGCGGTGGTGGCCACGATCACCCGCGCCTCGCGCAGGCCGGCGGCCATGAACGCGTCCTGCACCGCGTCGCGCTCCTTGCGCGCCATGCCGCCGTGGTAGAAGACCGCCGCCTCCCCGTGCTCCTCCAGCGCCGCCGCCAGCGCCTCCGCCCGCTTCTGGGTCGCCACGTAGACGATGCCGGCGCCGGGGGCGGCGGCCACCGCCTCCAGGAGGGCGCGGCGCTTCGCGGCCTCGCTGGGGAACGTGCGCGCGGAGAGCCGCAGGTTGGGCCGGTCGAACCCCCGCACCAGCACGAAGGGGTCGCGCATCCGGAGCCGCTCCACGATCTCGTCGCGGACCGCGGCCGAGGCGGTGGCGGTCAGGGCGAGCAGCCGCGGACGTCCGAGCGCCTCCGCCACCGCGCCCAGCCGCAGGTATTCGGGACGGAAGCCGTGGCCCCATTCGCTGATGCAGTGCGCCTCGTCCACGACCATCAGCCGCGGGCGGGCCTGGCGCAGGCGGGCGAGGGTGGCCTCGTCGTTGAACTGCTCGGGCGCCAGGAACACGAAGTCCAGCTCGCCGTGCCGCGCGCCGTCGAGCGCGGCCTGCTTCCGGCGCTTGCCGATGGTCGAGTTGACCACCGCCGCCCGCGCCACCGCGCCGCGTGCGAGGGCCAGGGCCTGGTCGCGCTGCAGCGCGACCAGCGGGGAGACCACCAGGGTGGGACCGCGCAGGAGCAGCGCCGCCACCTGGTAGATCGCGGACTTGCCCGCGCCGGTGGGCATGACGACCAGGGTGTCGCGCCCGCCGACCACGGCGCGGATCGCCTCTTCCT
>DATBIZ010000197.1:0-15005 GCA_036556645.1 Vicinamibacteria bacterium
CCGTGGCCAGCGCCGCTCGCCGTGCGGCTCCGCCGGTGACGCGGCCCGCCGCCCCGCCCGTGACCCGCCCCGCCGCCGCGGCCACCACGCCGGCCACCCGGCCGACGACGCCTCCGGCGGCGGCGCGCGTGCCTCCGCCCACCGCGCGGCCGGCCGCCGCTCCGGCGGTCGGCGCCGGCTCGTTCACGATCCAGGTGGGCGCGTTCAAGGACGGCGCGAGCGCGGAGTCGGTGGTGGGCCGGCTGAAGCAGAAGGGCTTCGAGGCCTACGTGGTGGCGCCCGCCGCCGCGGACGGCCTGTTCAACGTCCGCGTGGGGAACTACCGCGCGCGCGCCGACGCCGAGCGCGTGCAGACACGCCTGCGCGACGAGGAGAAGTTCAAGCCCTTCATCGTCACCCGGTAACGATCACCGCCGTTGGACCATTGATTCGCTTCGGCCGCCCCGAATGGCTGGCGGTGCTCTCGGGAGGGCTGCTCTGGCTCTCCTTCCCGAAGTTCGGGCACGGGGCCGTGGCCTGGACGGCGCTGGCGCCGCTGCTGATCGCCCTGGCGCAGGCTCGCAGCGGCGCGCACGGGTTCCGGCTCGGCTACCTGGCGGGGGCGGTCTCGTCGCTCGGGCTCGTGTACTGGACCGCGCTGGTCGTGACCCAGTTCGGCGGGCTGCCCCTGCCGCTCGGCGTCGGCGTCATGGTGCTCCTGTGCCTGGCGCTGGCCCTGTTCCCGTCGCTGTTCGGTTGGGCGATGGCCACCTGGGCGCGCGCGCTGGGCCCGCGCGCGCTGCTGCTCGCGCCCGTCGCCTGGGTGGCCACGGAGATCCTGCGCGCGCACACCCTGTTCAACTTCGCCTGGTGCCTTCTCGGCTACAGCCAGCACGCGAACCTGCCGGTCCTGCAGCTCGCGCGCTACACCGCCGTCTACGGCGTCTCCTTCCTGGTGGCGGGCGTGGGCGCGACGCTCGCCTACCTGGCGGTCGAGCCCTCGCGCCCGGCGCGCCGCCGTGCCGGGATGGCGACCGCCGGGGTGCTGGCGGTGGTGTGGGCGCACGGCTGGTGGCTCCTGCGCACGCCGCTGCCCGAGGCCGGCCGGCTCCGCGTCGGCCTGGTACAGGCCTCGATCCTCCAGGAGGACAAGTGGGAGCCCGGCCGCGCGTGGAGCAACATCGAGGAGCACGTGGCGCTCACCGAGCGGGCGGCCGCGCAGGGCGCGCAGCTCGTGGTGTGGCCGGAGTCGGCGGTGCCGTTCTTCTTCGACCGCGAGCCGGTGGTCTCGGACCTGCTGCGGGCGACCGCGCGGCGCCACCGGGTGCACCTGGTGTTCGGTAACGACGACCGCGACGCCGGCGACGACGAGCGGCGGTTCCGCATCTGGGTCGGCGCGAAGATGCTCGACCCGGACGGCGAGCTGGCGCTGCGCTACCACAAGATGCGCCTGGTGCCGTTCGGCGAATACGTGCCGGTCCAATCGGTGCTGGCGGCGGCCGGGGTGGGGAAGCTGGTGCAGCGCGTGGGAGAGTTCACGCCGGGCGAGGAGCTGGCGGTGGGGTCGGCCGGGGGCCACCGCCTGGCGGTGTTCATCTGCTACGAGGCGATCTTCCCCGACCTCGTGCGCGGCTTCGCGGTGCGAGGCGCCGACCTGCTGGTCAACATCACCAACGACGGCTGGTACGGGCGCACGTCGGCCCCGTACCAGCACCTGGCGATGGCGGTGTTCCGCGCGGTCGAGAACGGGAAGACGCTCGTGCGCGCGGCGAACACCGGCATCACCGCGATCGTGGACGCGCGCGGCCGGGTGCGCCAGCGGACCGAGCTGTTCGACCGCACCGCGCTGGTGGGCGACGCCGTCGTGGTGCCCGGCCCCACGCCCTACACGCGCCACGGCGACGTGTTCGCGTGGGCCTGCCTGGGCGCGTCCGTCGCGCTCACGGCCACGGTCCTGGCGCGGCGCCGCCGGGGCTAGTCGAGCGTGTGGCCGGCGCCGCGGAGCCTTCCCATGCGCGGCCGCCGCGGTTCATCCGCGGCGGCGCGATCGATGATAATGAGTGCGGAGCGTAGCGGGGCAGATTCCAGATGACTGAAGACCTGGGGCGGCGGTTCGAAGAGCTGGCGGGGAGGGCCGCGGACATCCGCGGCTACCTTTGACCACGCCGGGCTCACCCAGGAGCTGACCAGGCTCGAGGACCGCATGGCCTCGCCGGACTTCTGGAAGGACCAGGAGGCCGCGCAGAAGATGCTCCAGCGCCGCAAGCGGATCGAGCTGGACCTCACGCTCCTCAAGCAGCTCCGCAGCCAGGAAGACGACGCCCGCGTGCTCGTCGAGTGGCAGGAGGCGGGCGAAGACGTGGAGAAGGACCTCCGGCCCGCCCTGGGCGCGTTCGAGGCGCTGATCGAGGGCGCCGAGTTCCAGAAGATGCTCGGGGGGGAGCACGACCGCGCGCCCGCGATCCTCTCCATCAACTCCGGCGCGGGCGGGACGGAGAGCCAGGACTGGGCGGAGATGCTGCTGCGCATGTACCTGCGCTGGTGCGACCGGCGCGGGTTCAAGTGCGACGTCACCGACATCCAGGCCGGCGAAGAGGCGGGGATCAAGAGCGCCACCGTGCTCGTGCAGGGGGAGTACGCCTACGGCCTGCTCGCGGCCGAGGTGGGGGTGCACCGGCTGGTGCGCATCAGCCCGTTCGACTCCGCCGCGCGCCGGCACACCTCGTTCGCCTCGGTGTTCGTGTGGCCGCAGATCGACGAGGACATCAAGATCGAGGTGGCGGAGAAGGACATCCGGGTGGACACCTATCGCTCCAGCGGCGCGGGCGGCCAGCACGTGAACGTCACCGACTCCGCGGTGCGCATCACCCACCTGCCGACCGGCATCGTGGTCTCGTGCCAGAACGAGCGCAGCCAGATCCGCAACCGCGAGGTGGCCATGAAGGTGCTCAAGTCGCGCCTGTACGACCTGGAGCTGCAGAAGCAGCGGGCCAAGCTCGACGCGGTGGAGCTGTCCAAGAAGGACATCGCCTTCGGCAGCCAGATCCGGTCGTACGTGATGCACCCCTACCGGATGGTCAAGGACCACCGGACCAAACACGAGGTCGGCGACGTGGACCGCGTGATGGACGGAGACATCGAGGAGTTCATCAAGACCACGCTGATCGCGAAGGCCCGCGGCACGCTGGGCCAGGCCGCGCCCACCGAAGACCAGTGAGACGTCCGGCGCTCGCGGGCGTCCTGGCCGCGCTGTGGCTGGCCGCCTGCGACCGCGGCCGAGCGCCGGCGCCGCCGGCGCTCGCGGCGGCGCCGGACGCCGCGTCCTCCGGGTTCGAGCTGGCCTACGAGCGCACGATCGCCGGGAACCTGGACATCTACGTGGCGCCGGCCGGCGGCGGCACCGAACGGCGGCTCACCGACCATGCGGCTCCGGACGCGCTGCCGCGCTGGAGCCGGGACGGCCGCTGGATCTACTTCACGTCCGAGCGCAGCGGGAACTGGCAGATCTACCGGGTGCGGCCCGAAGGCGGCGAGCCCGAACGCGTGCGCACGAACCCGCACCGTGAGTGGCAGGTGGAGCCGTCACCCGACGGGCGCTCGATCGCGTTCCTCTCGAACAAGGCGGGGCCCGAGTACCTGTACACGATGGACCTGGCCACGGGGGAGGAACGGGCCCTGGTGCGGCACGGCAACCATTCGATCCTGGGCAACCCGAGCTGGAGCCCGGCGTCGGACCGGCTGACCTTCTCGTCGAACTGGCGGATCGGCCACCAGATCTACCTGTTCGACCTCGGCAGGGGTGAGGAGCGGCGGCTCACGCAGTTCCGCGCGGGCGGGTGCGAGCCGCGGTTCCACCCGGACGGCCGACACGTGATGCACGTGAGCCGCGGGCACCTGTCCGAGAAGAGCCGCCTGGTGGAGAAGGACCTGGAGACCGGCGAGCAGACCGTGCTCGTGGACTGGCCGGCGCTCAACTACACGCCGGCGTATTCGCCCGACGCGAGCGAGATCGCGTTCACTTCGAACATCACCGGGGATTGGGTGGTCTACCGCCAGCGGCGATCGGACGGGAAGTCGTGGAGGGTGACCCACGGCCAGGGACCGGCGCGCGCGCCGGACTACCGTCCGGCGCGCTAGAGAGGATCAGGCGAACGGCCCTGTCCCTCTGACGGCAGTGCCTGGAGAGCTACGGCTCGAGCGATACCGCCCGCGGCATCGCTCTGGGCTCCGTGCCCGCGATGAACGCTTCCATCCGGACCCCCTGCGCCCCCGGTGCGGCGGGCTGGCCGGTGGCGTCCACCGGGACGAACACGATGTTGGCGGGGACCGCGAAGTCTTCGACCGGCTTCTCCTTCACCGCTTCGGCGAAGAACTCCATCCAGATCGGCAGCGCGGTGCGCGCGCCGTCCTGGCCGCGGCCGAGGCTCTCCTTCTTCTCGTCGAAGCCGATCCACACCCCGGCGGCCAGGGTCGGCTCGTAGCCGACGAACCAGCCGTCGGTGTAGTCGTTGGTGGTCCCGGTCTTGCCCGCGATGTGGCGCTTCAGCGCGCGCGCCCGCGCGGCGGTGCCGCGCTCGACCACCCCGCGCAGCAGGCTGGTCATCAAGTAGGCGGTGTCGGCGCGGATCGCGTCCTTGGCCACCGGCCGCGGCTCCTCGATGATGTTGCCGTCGCGGTCGGTGATCCGCGTGATGGACATCGGCTTCATGCGCAGGCCCTGGTTGGCGAAGCTGGCGAAAGCCGCGGTCATGTCCGAGAGCGTCGCCTCGCCCGCGCCGATGGCCAGCGGCAGGTAGGGCGGCAGCTCGCCGGAGAGGCCGAGCTTGCGCGCGTACTCGATCCCGGTCTTCACCCCCACCGCCTGCAGGGTGCGGATGGCGGGGAGGTTGCGGCTCTGCTCCACCGCGCGCCGCAGGGGGATCGGGCCCCAGAACGTGAAGTCGTAGTTGTGCGGCGACCACACGCCCTGGTTGTCGGGGAACGAGATCGGGCTGTCGTCGATCACCGTGGCCGGCGTGTAGCCGAGCTGCTCGATGGCGGCGGCGTAGACGATGGGCTTGAACGCGGAGCCGACCTGGCGCAGGGCCTGCGTGGCGCGGTTGAACTTGCTTCGCTCGAAGTCGTAGCCGCCCACCATCGCGCGCACCGCGCCGCTGCGCGGGTCGAGCGCGAGCAGCGCGCCCTCGAGGCGCGGCTCCTGCTCGAGCGACACGTCCGCGGTCTTCTTCCCGCCCTCCTCGGACAGCGACTGGATCAGGAACGGCGCGATCGTGCCGCGGGGCAGGATCTCGGAGACCGGCCGCCGCACCCCGGCGGGCAGGTCCCGCGGCCCCACGCCCGCGCGGTACTCGCCGATCTGGACGACGGCCAGCGCGCGGTCGGACTCCAGCACCACGCCCCGCACCACCTCGCCGGCGGCGAGCGGCCAGTCCCATTCGTCGAGGTGCAGCTTGGCCGGGAACTGCCCCTCGCGCAGGATGCTGGCCGTGGGCGCCACGAAGCCGCGGGCGCGCTTGTCGAGCCGGCGCAGGCCCTTGCGCACGGCGCGGTTGGCCGCGCGCTGCAGCCGCGCGTCGAGCGTGGTGTAGACGCGCAGCCCGCCCTGGTAGATCCGCTGCGAGCCGTACTCCCGCTCCAGGTACTTGCGGATCTCCTCCAGGAAGTAGGCCGCGATCGACGGCGGCTCCTTCAACGGGCGCAGCACCAGCGGCTGCGCCTTGGCCGCCTCCGCCTCCTCCTGGCTGATGTACTTCTCCTCGGCCATCCGGTTCAGCACGTGGTTCCTGCGCTGGGTGGCGCGCTGCGGATGGTCCAGCGGCGACAGCCGCGACGGGTTCTGCGCGAGCCCCGCGATCAGCGCCGCCTCGGGCAGGGTCAGCTCCTGGATGGACTTGCTGAACAGGAAGCGGCTGGTGGCCTCCACCCCGTAGTTGCCGTGGCCGAAGTAGATCTGGTTGCAGTAGAAGGTGAAGATCTCTTCCTTGGTGAAGTTCTTCTCGATCTGGAAGGCGAGGATGATCTCCTTGGCCTTGCGCTCGTAGGTCTTCTCCGGGGTGAGGAAGAGCACGCGCGAGAGCTGCATGGTGAGGGTCGAGAAGCCCTGGCTGCGGCGGCCCGCGCGCAGGTTGCGGAAGGCGGCGCTGGGCACCCGCCACACGTTGATCCCGATGTGCTTCCAGAAGTCCTCGTCCTCCACGGCCACGATCGCGTTGCGCAGGATGGGCGGGATGTCCGCGAACGTGACCACCACGCGCTTCTCGATCGCGAAGTCGCCCAGCAGCTCGCCGTCCGCGGCGTAGACCTGCGTGATGATGTTGGGCTCGAAGTCCTCGAGCGAGGAGACCTGCGGCAGGTCGCTCTCGTAGGCCAGGACGATGCCGAGCAGCGCGCCGGCCAGGATGGCCAGCGCGAACAGGAACGTCACCCCCGCCCGCCGCAGCACGCCCAGCCGCAGCGCGGGCAGGGAGAGCGAGCTCATGGCCCGCAACTATAACGCTACTGCCGCTCTCTCCGGTTGCGCGGGACCGCCCGCTCGCCCCGGTCGGGCCGCGGCGCCGGCGCGGCCGACACGCCACCGCCGCCACCGCCCCCGCGCGGGCGCTCGGCGCGCGGCTCCGCGCGGGGGGCCGGCCGCTCGGGCCGCGGCTGTGGCCGCTCGCCGCGCGGCGCCGCCGCGCCCCATCCGCCGCCCTCGCGCTCGCGGCGCGGCCGCGCCTCGCGCGCGCCGGCGTCGCTCCCTCCGCCGCGGCTGCGCTCGCCCTCCGGACGCGGCCGGCTGAGGGGCCGGAACACCGGACGGAGCACGTCGCGGTCTCCCTCCGAGGAGCGCGCGTCGGCGCCGCTCCCGCGCTCGCGCTGCTCCTTCTGCCGCGACGGCCGCGGCCGCGCGGTCCAGGGGAACGGCCGCGAGACCCCGGGCGCCGGCGCGGGCGCCACCGCGCTGGGGGCCGGCGCGGCGGCCGCCGGCTCGTCCGCGCCGGCGGTCCCGGCCTGCCGGCTCGGCGCGGGCCGCCGGGTGCGCGCGTTCTCGCGTTGCGCCTCGCGGTCGCGCTCGCTCTCGTACCGGCGCCGCGCGGTGGGGAACGGGATCGTGGTGGCGGGATCGCTGCGCAGCTCGGGGGTGGTGTCGCCCGGGCCGGGGCGCGTGCGCACGTTGCGCGGCACGGCGCGGGCCACCACCGGCGGCGCGTCGGTGACGCGCAGGTCACGCGTGAGGCGCGTGCGCGACGGCTCGATGATGGTCATGTTGCGTGGGACGGCGGTGTCCATGGCCACGCGCTGGGGCAGGTCGCGCCGGCCGAGGTCGCCACGCTGGGCGTAGACCCACGCGCTGTTTCCGGAGCCGCGCGGCACGGCGCGGCCGCGGTCACGCGAGCGGCCGGGCAGGTGACGGTCGCGCCAGCCGGTCGGGCACCAGCCGACGTAGTCGGAGCCGATCGCCCAGTCCACCCAGGCCGCGGCCCAGGAGCGGCCCGGGACCCAGTACCAGCCCAGGGCGGGCGCGTAGCCCCATCGTCCGTAGTGCGACGGCGCCCAGCCCCAGCGCTCGTAGGGCAGCCAGGTCCAGCCGTACGAGGACCAGATCCACCGGCCGTTGTGGTACGGCCGCCATCCCGCGTCCACGTAAGGGCGCCAGACGTGTCCAACCTCGGCCTCGTAGTACCAGGACCCGTGCTCCTCCAGCTCGTCCGCGTAGGGCGAGATGTCCTCGGGGAGGTACTCCGGGACGTTGCGCGCCATCCGGACGTCCGACTGCCGGTCGGCGTCCCACCGGCCGAAATCGTCCACGTCCGCGAGGTCGAAGCGCTCGGCCTCGTCGTAGGCCTCGCCGGCGCGCGCGTAGGCGCGCTCGCCCGCGCGCAGGCGGACCTGGCGATCGGCCTCGAGCAGGGCCTGGCCTTCGTAGACGGAGACGCGCGTCTCGCCCGAGTCCACGTCCACGCGGTACACCCCGCGCTCCTCCGCCACCATCACGCCGCCGGGCGTCTCCACCGCGAACGCGGGCGAGCCGCGGGCGCCGCGGGGATGGACGATCAGCGAGCCGGACCACAGCCGGAGGATCACGCGCTGGTCGTCGTCCTCCTCGTGGGCGATGTAGTCGAGCTTGCTCCCGCTGTCGAGCCGGAGCAGCGTGCCGTCCGCGAACTGGAACTCGACGCGGCCCTGGGCGTCGGTCCAGACGCGGTCTCCGGGCAGGAACGGCAGGTTGGGCATGGCCTCTTCGGAGCCCGGCTCCGTGGCGCGCTGCACGGACACGCCGCTCTCGGTGTGCCGGACGCGGCCGTGCCGGTACGTGTCCTGGGCCAGCGCGAAGGTGGGAGCGGCGAGCGCCAGGGCCAGGAACGTCGACGTTCGGCGTGACATTGCAAACCCCCAGAGTGGTCGCGCTGACGACCGGTGCAATGGTCATGCCCGGCGCGCGGGCGGACTTCTCCTTCTGCTGCCGTTACTTACGCAAACGACATCGCGGAGGGCTGTCCCCTTCCGTGTGCGTGGCGTCACCCGGATCAGTCAATGTCGGTGATGTAGAGGGTGTTGGTCCGCGGGTCGAAGACCACGTCGCCCCGCGGGGACAGGAACTTCTTGACCAGCGGCGCCAGCTCCGCCGCGCGCGCATAGGACAGGCGGTAGCGCACGGTCCGGAGCGGCCGGAAGAGCCGCCGCTCCTCCTCGAACCGCCGCCGCTCGGCCATCTCGCCCGCGAGCTTCGCGGTGGGGGCGATCCGGTAGATCCCATTGTCCGCGTCGGAGCCGAGCCCGCAGGAGCGCAGGGCGAGATCGAGCGCGGTGTCCCAGGGGACGTCCTTGAGCTTCAGCGTCAGCTTGCACGCCACGCCGGGGTCGATGACCACCTGGAACTGGCCGACCTCGGCCATCAGCAGCACGATGTCGCGGATGTCCGCGTCCTTGACGTCCACGGACACCATCGCCTCGCCGCCCGCGGGGGCCGGGGCGGGCGCCGGCGGCGGGGCGGCGAGCAGGGACAGCAGGGCCGCCGCGGCGAGCGATCTCATCCCGGGGATGGTAGCACCGTCCCCGCGGCCGCGCGCCGCGGCCGCTACTGGATGTCGTCGCCGGGGCGGAGGGCCTCGGGCGCGGGGCAGCCGTTGCGCTTTGCGCGCACGAGCAGGCGGTCGGGGTTCGACTGGACGCCGTCGAGCACCGCGCTCACGGTGAATTCGCCGTTGCCCACGATGTCGGTGCGCACCAGGAACGCGTTGCTGCTGTCGAGCCGGCTCACGATGCCGGACGGGTCGGAGATCGTGTAGACCGGGTTGTCGGCCCACTTGCACTCCTGGCCGCTCGCGTTCTTCTGGTTGCCGTCGAACACGACGAAGTCGCCCTGGCACACCACCCACGCGCCGTCGGGGTCCTGCGTCTTGGGACGGAACGTGTTGCAGTCCAGGTCCTGCGAGCCGCGGCAGGGCGCGATCGAGCGGACCTTGATGTCGAAGCGCGTGACCGGGCCGTCGGCGAGAAGGGCGCGCGGGTCGGCGGTCGGCGCGGGCGTCGGGTTCTGCACCGGGGTGGCCGAAGGGACCGGCGTCGGGTTGGGCGCGGCGGGCGAACCGCCGCCGCCGCAGGCACCAAGCGACGCCGCCACCGCCGCTGCGATCACCGCCACCACCGCCGAACGCGTCGCACTGCGCACCATCGTCACCTCCTTGCGCCTCCCTACGGGGGTCCCTGAAACGGGGCATCTTACCAGCCAGGCCGGCCGGCATCAATGGTTTTCGGGCCTTTTTCGCTTCGCCCATCGCCGCTGCGTCTGGGTGCGCAACGTCGGCACGGTCGCCGAGCGGGTCACGCTCGAGTTCGCGGTCACGCGCTGAGGGCCCCAGCGGTGTTGCCGCGGGCACGCGGCATTGGTAGACTGGTTCCTTCGCCCGTCGCCGGAGTGGCGGAATTGGCAGACGCGCACGGTTCAGGGCCGTGTTGGCTTCGGCTAGTGTGGGTTCAAGTCCCACCTCCGGCACCACCCAGCGAACGCCGATGCATCCCGGATCGCTGCGTCGCTCGTCGCTTGCGTACAACGACGTACGCGGCGCTCCTCGCTCCTTGCGCTCCGGGCGCCTCGGCGTTCGCCCTTGGTGGCTCGGACTAGCACCTTCCTAGCCGTTCCGAGCCGCTGCTACAGTACGAAAAACGACCGAGAGGTGACATCTGGGAAGAACCGACCCCGCCGCGCCGCTGCAGGACCGCGTCCTGACCGTCATGCAGACCGACGGCAGGCCCGTGTCCGTGCGCGACCTCGTCCGGCGGCTCGGGCTCGACTCCGCCGGGCGCCGTGAGCTCAAGGCGACGCTGCGCCGCCTGATCGAGTCGGGCGAGGTGGTGAAGATCCGCGGCGCCCGGGTCGGGCTGCCGTCGCACATGAACCTCGTGGTGGGGCGCCTCACCGCGAACCCGGCCGGGTTCGGCTTCGTGGTGCCCGAGGCGGCCGGGCCGAAGCGGGCCGACGTCTACGTGTCGGCCGTGAACATGAAGGAAGCGCTGCACGGCGACCGGGTGGTGGTCCGCGTCGAGCGCCACACGCCGAAGGGGGCGGAGGGGCGCATCATCCGCGTCCTCGAGCGGAAGCTGCAGAGGATCGTCGGGCGCTACGAGCGCGACGGCCCGCACGGCGGGCGCGTGGTGCCGTTCGACAAGCGCGTCCTGCATGAGCTGTTCGTGCCGGCCGGCGAGGAGGGGGGCGCGGAGCCCGGCCACATGGTGGCGGCCGAGATCACGCGGCCGCCCACCGCCGCGCGCAACCCGCTGGGCCGCATCAGCGAAGTCCTCGGCTCGCTCGACGACCCGGGCGTGGACCTGAAGGTGGTCATGGCGAAGTACAGCCTCCCCGACGCGTTCCCGGCCGAGGTCGAGCGGGAGGCGGCGCGCGTGCCGGCGGAGGTGCGCCCCGAGGACGTGGCCGGCCGCACCGACTTCCGCTCGTGGCCGACCGTGACCGTGGACCCGGAGAACGCGCGCGACCACGACGACGCGATCAGCCTCGCGCGCCTGCCGCACGGGCACTGGCGCCTGGCCGTCCACATCGCCGACGTCGCGCACTACGTGCGGCCGGGGTCGCTGCTCGACCAGGAGGCGTACCTGCGCGGCACCTCGGTGTACTTCCCGGACCGCGTCGTCCCCATGCTCCCGCACGCGCTGTCGAGCGGCATCTGCAGCCTGGTCGAGCACCGGGACCGCCTCACGCAGACCGTGGTGATCGAGCTGGACGCCCAGGGACGCCCGCGGAAGGCCGAGTACCACGACGGCGTGATCCGCTCCGCGGCCCGCATGACCTACCAGCAGGTGCAGAAGATCGTGGACGGCGACGCCACCCTCCGCGAGCGCTTCGCGCCGCTGGTGCCGCTCTTCGAGGACATGCACGCGCTGGCCCGGCTGAGGCGCCGCCGCCGCCACGAGCGCGGGTCGCTCGACTTCGACCTGCCCGAGCCGAAGCTGATCCTCGACGCGTCCGGCGCCATGACCGGGGTGGTGGCCACCGAGAGGCTCGACAGCATGCGGGTCATCGAGGAGTTCATGCTGGCGGCGAACGAGGCGGTGGCCACCGAGCTGACCCGCACCGCCACGCTCGCCCTCTTCCGCATCCACGAGCCGCCCGACCCCGAGCGGGTGGAGGAGTTCGCCGAGCTGGTCGCGTCCTTCGGCTACCGCATGCCGGCCAGGCCCGAGGACGTCACCCCCCAGGACTTCCAGGCCGTGCTCCGCCAGATCGAAGGGAGGCCCGAGGAGAAGCTGGTGTCGTACCTGCTGCTGCGCACCATGAAGCTGGCGCGCTACCACGAGGAGAACCTGGGCCATTTCGGTCTGGCGACCTCGAGCTACTCGCACTTCACGAGCCCGATCCGCCGTTACCCGGACCTCGTGGTGCACCGCTCGCTGCGGGCGCTCCGGCACCGCCGGCCGGCCGAGGCGACGCAGGGCCTGCCCGCCGAGCTGCCGGAGATGGGACGGCACCTCTCCGAGATGGAGCGCCGCGCCACGGACGCGGAGCGCGAGCTCGTCGAGTGGAAGAAGGTCCGCTTCATGGCCGACAAGCTCGGCGAGCTGTTCTCCGGCTACGTCACCGGCGTGCAGGCCTTCGGGCTGTTCGTGGAGCTCGAGGAGGTCTACGTGCAGGGCCTCGTCCACGTCTCGTCCATGACCGACGACTATTACCGGTTCGAGGAGCGCGGGCACGCGCTGGTGGGCGAGAGCACCGGCCAGGTGTACCGGCTCGGCGACCGCGTGGAGGTGCAGGTCGCGCGCGTGGACCTCGAGCGCCGCCAGATCGACTTCGCGCTCACCGACGTGATCGAGCGCGCCGCCGCCCGGCGCCGCCGCGGGATCGAGCGCCCGGCGCCGCGCGGGCGCGCTTCGGCGGGCGGCCCGCGCGGCGGACGACGGCCGGCCCGCGCCGAGCGCCCCCGCGCCGGCGGCCGCGGCCGCGCCCCGCGCCCGAGCGGCCGCCCGCGCCGGCGTCGCTAGCCCGCGGCCTCCGCCCGTGTGACGGGGCGCACACGCGCCGGCGCGCACCTGCGGTCTAGTGGGGACGGTACTACTTCGCGCATCCGATACAATGCAGACGCCCAGACAACTTGGCCCTCACCCGGCGGCGGGTGCCGGCACCGCGGATAAGGGAGGTCGGAGGATGTCCGAAGCCCGGAGTGTCGCCCTCAACCTGTCCAGCCGCGAGCTGATCTTCCTGCAGAAGGTCACGCGGCAGGAGTACCACTTCATCACCAACGAGGAACAGGAGGCGCGGCTGCGCCTGCGTGACAAGCTCCTCGAGGGCTTCTTCGACCAGAACGCGAACCGCATCGTGCTGAACCTGACGCGCGACGAGCTCCTCTTCCTCATCAAGGTGGCCCGCGAGAACTACTCCTTCATCGCCCGCACGGAGAAGGAGGCGCGCCTCGCCCTGGCCGCCAAGCTGCACAAGACCGCCGAGGCCGTGTTCGGCGTCACCAGCCGCGAGGAATAGCGTGGCGCGGGGCGCGCCGCCCCGGGTCCGCCTCGACTACACGGGCTGCCTGCGCGAGCGCGTGGGCGAGGCGGGCTTCGACGAGCGGCGGATCGGCGAGGCCGCGCGCGCGGCCGAAGGCGGCAGGCGCGACCTGCGCCGCGCGCTCGACCAGGGCCGCTACGGGTTCGACGCCGTCCTCGACGACACCCGCGCCATCGCCGCCGCCGTACGCGAGGGCCGCCGGCTGGCGCGGCTGGGCGACACGCTGGCCCTGGACGGCATCGGAGGCTCCGCGCTGGGCGCGCAGGCGCTGCAGACCGCGCTGCGGCCGAAGAGCAAGCGGCTCGTGGTCTTCGACAACGTGGATCCCGAGGGCGTGGCGGCGCGGCTGGCCGCGCTCGACGCGCGCCGGACGGTGGTCGCCGCGATCACGAAGTCGGGCAGCACCGCCGAGACCACGGCCAACCTGCTGGTGCTGATGCAGTGGATGCGCCGGCGCCTGGGCGCTCGCCACGTGCAGCGCTGGACCGCCGTCACCGACCCCGAGAAGGGGGACCTGCTCGCGCTGGCCCGGCGGCTGGACATCCCGACCCTGCACATCCCCCCCAACGTGGGCGGCCGCTTCTCGGTGCTGACCGCGGTCGGCCTCGTCCCCGCGGCCTTCCTCGGCCTGGACGTCCCCGCGCTGATGCAGGGCGCGCGCGACATGCGTGCGCACTGCTGGAGCGCGCCGCCCGCGGAGAACCTCGGGGTGATGGGCGCGGTGCTGCTGCACCTGTTCGCGACCGAGCGCCAGCGGCGCATCCAGGTGGTCATGCCCTACGCGGACGCGCTGCTGCACCTCGCCGACTGGTACCGCCAGCTCTGGGCGGAGAGCCTCGGCAAGCGGCTCGACCGGAAGGGGCGCGTCGTGGAGACGGGGCAGACGCCGGTCACCTCGATGGGGGCGACCGACCAGCACTCGCAGGTGCAGCTCTACGTCGAGGGCCCCCCGGACAAGATCCTCACCTTCCTCGAGGTCGAGGCCTGGCGGGAGGAGGTGGTGATCCCCCGGCTCTTCGGCGACCTCGCCTCCACGTCGTACCTGGGCGGCAAGCGGCTCGGAGAGCTGCTCCGCGCGGAGCTGCGCGGCACCGAGGCCGCGCTCACCACGGCCGGGCGGCCGAACTTCACCTACAAGCTGCCCCGCGTCTCCGCCCACGTGATGGGCCAGCTCATCTACCTGTTCGAGTTCCAGACCGCCCTCTCGGGCGAGCTCTACGGCATCGACGCGTTCGACCAGCCCGGAGTCGAGGCGGGCAAGGTCGCCACGTACGCCCTGATGCGGCGCAAGGGCTACGTCGAGGAGGCGCGCCGGCTGCGCGCCGACCTCGCGCGGCCGCGCGCGATCATCTAGCTCCTCGCCTCCCCTCGCCGGCTCACGGCGGCGTGTTACGGTACCTGGGTCGCCGATGGAGCCCCTCGAGGAAATCCGCGACCGGCTCGCGCGCCTCGAGGATCCGGTGGCGCTGCTGCTGGGGCTCTTCGCCTACGCGCCGGTCGGGTTCCAGATCTACGAGGCCAGCGGGCGCTCCCTGGTGGTCAACCAGGCCTTCCGCGACCTGTTCGGGGCCGAGCCGCCGCCCGAGTACAACGTCTTGCGCGACGAGATCGCGGAGCGCTCGGGCGCCCTGGACCTGATCCACCGCGCGTTCGCCGGCGAGACCGTGAACGTGCCGGCCCTGTGGTACGACCCGCGGGAGCTGACGCAGGTCAAGGTCGAGACCGGTAACCGGGTCGCGGTGTCCGCCACCTTCTTCCCGATCCGCGACCGCGAGGGGCGCGTCACCCACGTGGCCATCGTCTTCAAGGACCTCACCGCGGAGATGCTGGCGCGCGAGCAGGCGGAGAAGGAGCGCGACATCAACGCGCAGCTCTATCGCGAGGCGCAGGAGCTGCACCGCCTGCGCGACGAGTTCCTGGCCACCGTCTCGCACGAGCTGCGCACGCCGCTGCAGGCGATCCTGGGCTGGTCGCGGCTGCTGCTGGAATCGCCGCTCGGGCCCGAGGACGTGCGGCGCGGCCTCGGCAGCAT
>DATBIZ010000198.1:0-1796 GCA_036556645.1 Vicinamibacteria bacterium
CTCGGCTTCTCGATGGCCGAGGTGAGCGACCTGGGCGCGCGCGCGGAGACCCTCGACGGGATCGCCGAGTACCACACCATGAACTTCATCCTGCTCGGCGGCGACGAGCCGCGGCAGGTGCGCACGGCGGTCGTCTCCGCCGGTTTCTTCGACCTGCTCGGGGTGGCGCCCCTGCTCGGCCGCTCGTTCCGGGCCGCGGACGACGCGCACGGCGCCGATGCCGTGCTCCTGCTGACCCACGAGTTCTGGTCGCGGGCGTTCGGCCAGGACCCCGGAGTGGTCGGCCGCGTCTTCCAGATGAACGACAAGCCGCACCAGGTGGTCGGCGTCCTGCCCCCGCTCCCGCAGTACCCGCAGGAGAACGACGTCTTCATGCCCGCGGTGGCCTGCCCCTTCCGCGCGCAAGCGGTCCAGGCCGGCAATCGCCGCGCGCGCATGGTGCAGGCGTTCGGCCGCCTGCGGCCCGGTGCGACCGCGGAAGAGGCGCGGGTCGAGCTGGACCACCTGCTGGCCGGCTTCCAGCGCGAGCACCCGGACTCGTACCCGGCCGCGGCCCGGCCCGCCGCCACCGTCGAGCCGCTCGCGGACGTGATGGTGCAGCCGGCGCGGCCGACGCTGGTCGTCCTCTTCGCCACGGTGGGCCTGGTGCTGCTGATCGCGTGCGCGAACGTCGCGAACCTGACCCTGGCCCGGCTCTCCGACCGCGGCCAGGAGATGGCGGTCCGCGCCGCGCTCGGCGCGGGACGCCGCCGGCTCTTCCGCCAGCTCGTCACCGAGAGCCTCCTGCTCGGGCTGGCGGGCGGCGTGGTCGGACTCGCGTTCGCCGCCGCCGCGCAGGGCGCGCTGACCACGTTCGCCGCGCGCTTCACCGCCCGGGCGGCCGAGGTCAGGCTCGACGCGCCGGTGCTGCTCTTCGCGCTCGTGGTCTCGGTCCTCACCGGCCTCCTGTTCGGCACCCTGCCCGGGCTTCCGTCCGCCGACGCGCTGGCCCGCACCGGCGGATCCGACGGGCGCACCGCGGGCGCGCGCGGCGGCCACCGCACGCGCACGGCGCTGGTGGTGTCGCAGCTCGCGCTGTCGTTCACGCTGCTCATCGGCGCGGCGCTGATGCTGCGCAGCTTCGCCAAGCTGCAGGCCGTCCATCCCGGCTTCCAGGTGGACAACGTGCTCAGCCTCGGGCTCCATCTCAACTGGAGCAGCGAGTCGCCGGCGCAGTTCCGCAGCGCGGAGCAGCAGGCCGCGTTCCACGACCAGCTCGGCGAGCGCATCCGGGCGCTGCCCGAGGTGCTGAGCGCGGGCAACGCCTGGACGTTCCCCCTCAACACGGCGTTCCGGAACGACGGGTCCATCCTGATCGAGGGACAGGACCCGGCCGGGACGCTGCCCGTCGCCCAGGGGATGGGCGCCAGCGAGGGCTACTTCACGGCGCTGGGGGTGCCGCTGCACCAGGGCCGCTTCTTCACCGCTTCCGACCGCGGCGAGGCCAGCGATGCCGCCATCGTGAACGACCGCTTCGTGGAGCGTTACCTGCCGGACGGCGCGGCCCTCGGACGGCGCATCTCCTTCAACCGCGGGCGGAGCTGGCGGACGATCGTCGGCGTCGTGGGCAGCATGCGGCAGGCGGAGCTGGAGCGCGAGCCGGGCCCGGCCTACTACGTGCCGTTCCGCCAGTTCCCGAGCTTCAGCTCGACGCTGTTCGTGCGCACGCAGACCGATCCCCTGGCGCTCGCCGGCCGCATCCGCGCGATGACGGCCGAGCTCTCGCGCGACACCGCGGTGGGGCCCATCCGCACGCT
>DATBIZ010000199.1:0-8657 GCA_036556645.1 Vicinamibacteria bacterium
GCGATCGCCTCCACGGCCAGGATCCGCCGCGTGTTGGCCACCGCGCGCGCGGCCTTCCAGGCCGCGGTGGCGCCCATCGAGACGTGGTCTTCCTTGTTGGCGGAGGTGGGGATCGAGTCCACGCTGGCCGGGTGGGCCAGCACCTTGTTCTCGGAGGCCAGGGCCGCCGCGGTCACCTGCGCGAGCATCAGGCCGGAATTGAGCCCGCCCTCGCGCGTGAGGAACGCGGGCAGGGCCGAGAGCGCCGGGTTCACCAGCCGCTCGATGCGCCGCTCCGCGATCGAGCCGAGCTCGGCGGCGGCGATGGCGAGCACGTCCGCGGCCAGCGCCACCGGCTCGCCGTGGAAGTTGCCGCCCGAGAGCAGCTCGCGGGTGTCGGCGAACACCATAGGGTTGTCGGTGGCGGCGTTGATCTCCACGGCGACCAGCGAGGTCACGAAGGTGAGCGCGTCGCGCACGGCGCCGTGCACCTGGGGGATGCAGCGGAGGCTGTAGGCGTCCTGCACCTTCCCGCAGTCGCGGTGCGACTCGCGGATCGGGCTGCCCGCGAGCAGCGTGCGCAGGTTGCGCGCGGAGGCCTGCTGTCCGGGGTGGGGGCGCGCGGCGTGGATGCGCGGGTCGAAGGCCACGTCCGTGCCCTTCAGCGCGTCCAGGGTGAGCGCGCCGGTCACGTCCGCGGTGCGCGCGAGCCGCCAGGCCTCGCCGAGGGCGAGCCCGGTGACCCCGGCCATGAGCTGGGTGCCGTTGATCAGGGCCAGGCCTTCCTTCGCCCCGAGCGCCACCGGAGCGAGCGAGGCCTGCCGCAGCGCGTCCGCGCTCGGCACCGTGCCCCCGGGCGCCAGGCAGTCGCCTTCTCCGACCAGCGCCAGCGCGAGGTGCGCGAGCGGCGCGAGGTCGCCGCTGGCGCCCACCGAGCCCTGCGAGGGCACGGCCGGGTGCACGGCCGCGTTCAGCATCGCGACCAGCAGCTCGAGCGTCTCCGGCCGCACGCCGCTGAAGCCCTTGGCCAGCACGTTCGCGCGCAGCACCATCAGGGCGCGCGTCTCGGCCTCCTCGAGCAGCGCTCCCACCCCGGCGGCGTGGCTGCGCACCAGGTTGAGCTGGAGCTCGCCGAGCCGCTCGCGTGGCACCACCACGTCCGCAAAGTTGCCGAAGCCGGTGGTGACGCCGTAGACCACGTCGTGGCGCGCCACCGCCCCGTCCACCACGGCGCGGGCGCGCACCACCCGCTCTCGCGCGGCGGGGTCGAGGCGCACCGGGTGGCGCCGGCGCGCCACCGACTCGAGCTCGTCGAGGGTCAGCCGCGAGCCGTCGAGGACCACCGGCTGGGCGTTGGCTGCGGGAGGCATCACGCGGGGACGCCGGGGACTATATCACCGGCCGCGGGCGCCGCCGGCTGCGGTCAGACGCGCTTGAGCGTGCGCTGCAGGTCGGAGTAGGCGTCCTCCACCTCGCTCCACGTCTGGTCGAGCGCGGAGCGGCAGCGCGCCCACGCGCTCTGGTCCGCCTCCGCGAGCTGCCCGTGCGCCTCGCGCGCCTCGTCGAGCCGGCGCCACAGCTCGTCGATGCCCTCCTCGACGTCCGCCTTCGCCGCCGGGTCGGCGTCGGCGGCGCGCGCCTCCAGGGCCTCCACGCGCGCGGTCCACTCCTCGATGCGGCGCTCCAGCGCGTCGAGGTACGGCCCCGGTCCTTCCCCGAGTTCGTTGGCCATGCGTCCAGCATAGCGATTGTCGCCGCGTCCGAGGCGCGCTCTCGCAGTAGAATGTGCGGTCCTCCAGGGATCGAGCATGCCGAACATCGTGGTGGCGGGCGCGCAGTGGGGCGACGAGGGCAAGGGCAAGATCGTCGACCTGCTCACGGAGAAGGTGCAGGTGGTCGCCCGCTACAACGGCGGCCACAACGCCGGCCACACCATCTACGCGGGCGGCGAGAAGTTCGTGCTCCGCCTGATCCCCTCCGGCGCGCTGCACCCGGGGATCCTCTGCGTGATGGGCAACGGCATGGTCATCGACCCGTGGGCCCTCGAGCAGGAGATGGGCGAGCTGGCCGGCCGCGGCGTCGTGCTCGACGACAACCTGGTGATCTCCGACCGCGCGCACCTGATCCTCCCGCACCACCGCGCGCTGGAGGCCATGGCCGAGGAGCAGCGCGGCGACCGCAAGATCGGCACCACCCGGCGCGGCATCGGGCCGGCCTACGAGGACAAGGCGGGGCGGCGCGGCCTGCGCATGGGCGACCTGCTGCGGCCGCAGGCGCTGCCGGACAAGCTGCGCGACGCGCGCGCCTTCTTCGAGACCTTCTGCCGCGGCGCCGGGCGCGAGGCGGAGGTGGACTGGGACGCGCTCGCGCGCGACCTCGCCGCCTTCGGCCAGCGGCTCGGCCGGCGCATCCAGGACGTCTCGCTGGTGCTGCAGCGGCAGGTCGCGCAGGGGTACTCGATCCTGTTCGAGGGCGCGCAGGCCACCATGCTCGACGTGGACCACGGCTCGTACCCGTTCGTCACCTCGTCCTCGGCCGCCGCCGGCGGCGTGGTCACCGGCCTCGGCATCCCGCCCACGCGCATCGACGGCGTCCTCGGCATCGCCAAGGCCTACACCACGCGCGTCGGCGCGGGACCCCTGCCGTCCGAGATCGGCGGCACGCTCGAAGAGGAGATCCGGCGCCGCGGCGGCGAGTTCGGCGCGGTCACCGGCCGCCCGCGCCGCTGCGGCTGGTTCGACGCGGTGGTGGTGCGCTACAGCGCGCGCGTGAACGGCTTCGACTCGATCGCGCTGACCAAGCTCGACGTGCTCGACGTGCTGGCCGAGGTGCCCGTCTGCACCGCCTACCGGCACCGCGGCGAGGTGATCCACGAGCTGCCGGCCGACCTCGACGTGCTGATGGAGTGCGAGCCGGTGTTCGAGAAGATGCCGGGCTGGGAGCGGCCGACCGCCGGCGTGCGCCAGTTCGCCTCGCTGCCGTCGAACGCGCAGCGTTACGTGGACCGGCTCTCCGAGCTGGTCGGCGCGGAGATCGGCATCGTCTCCACCGGCTCCGACCGGCTGGAGACGATCTTCCGGCCGCGCAGCGCGCTCGCCGCCTGGTTCGAGTGACGCGCCGGGCGCTGCCGGCCGCGCTCGCCGCCCTCCTCGCCGCCGCTCCCCTGACGCGCGCCGCCGAGCCCGAGGTGCTCGTCCTGCTCTGGTTCGACACCGAGGACTACCTGCTGCCGGCCAGCGACGACGCGGCGACGCGCGTGGCCGAGATCCTGACCGCGCGCGGCGTGCGCGCCACCTTCAAGCTCGTCGGCGAGAAGGCGCGCGTGCTGGAGCGCCGTGGCCGCACGGACGTGATCGCCGCCCTCCGCCAGCACGACCTCGGCTACCACTCGAACCTGCACTCCGTGCACCCGACGCCGGCCGAGTACCTGGCCGAACACGGCTGGCACGACGGCGTGGCGGAGTTCGTGCGGCGCGAGAGGCAGGGCGCCCGCGACGTCATGCGGGTCTTCGGCGTGCCGAGCCTGAGCTGCTACGGCCAGCCGGGCTCGTCGTGGGCGCCGCAGACGCTCGCCGCCCTGGCGCAGATCGGGGTGGCGACGTACGTGGACGAGTCGGACCACGTCGGGCTCGGCGAGCGGCCGTTCTGGTACGCGGGGGTGCTCAACGTCTTCAACATGGGCCGCAACCTGACGCGGATGGACCTGCACGAGGCGGGCGGCCTCGAACGCGGGCGCGCGGAGTTCAAGGCGGCCTACGACCGGCTGCGCGCCGAAGGCGGCGGGCTGATCAGCGTGTACTACCACCCGGCGGAGTGGGTGCACGCGCAGTTCTGGGACGCGGTGAACTTCCGCCGCGGCGCCAACCCGCCGCGCGAGGAGTGGAGGCCGCCGCCGCAGCGTCCCGCCGCGGAGACCGAGGCCGCCTACCGGCGGTTCGACGACTACGTCGCCTACCAGCTCACGCTCCCGGGCGTGCGCCACGTGACCGCCGGAGACCTGCCCGGTCTCTACGCCGACCGCCTCCAAGGCGCGGACATGGACGTGCCGGCGGCGCGGGCGGTCGCGGGGACGATCGCGGCGGCGAGCGCGCTCGACGTGGTGCGCGATCCGGCCGGGCGCGCCCTCTCGCCGGCCGAGCAGTTCGCGCTGGTCGTCTCGTTCCTGGCGCGGGCCATCACCGGCCAGCGGCTGCCGGAGCGGACACGCGTGGCGTCGCCGCTCGGGCCGGTGGACGCGCCGCCGGTCACCGAGGCGGGCGACCTCCCCTGGCCGGCGTTCCGCGACGCGGTGCTCGACGCCGAGGATCAGCTCGAGGCGCACGGGCACGTGCCCTCGCGGGTGTTCGCGGGCGTGAGGAAGATCGCGCCGGCCGACTTCCTCAAAGCCGCCGCGCCGGTGGCGGCCGCGCTGGCCGTCGCCTCGGGCCCCGCGGCTCCCCGGTTCCCGGCCCGCGTGCCGGTTCCCTCCGGCACGACCGTGGCCACCGAGCGGCACGTCGCCGACGACACGCCCGAGCTCTTCGGTGGCTGGATCATCCACCCCGAGGGCTTTCGCGCCCCGCGGATCGTCGCGCAGGCGAAGCTCCAGGCCTGGACGCTGAAGCCGGCCGAGCGCATCGCGCGCTGAAGGCTGTCCGGCGCGCGCCCGGCGCGCGGTTTGCATAGACGATCCAACGGCAAGGTGCGGCCGAAGCACGCGCCGCACGCCGAAGGAGCAGACATGCCGGAGAAGGAAACGCTGGACCGCGCCCGTGAGGACGCCCGAGAAGGCAAGTCGCCGTCCACGCAGGCCGGCGAGTTCGTGCGCGAGGAGATCCACCACGTGCGAGAAGGCAAGCACGGCGCCCGTTCAGCGAAGCAGGCGATCGCGATCGGCCTGAGCAAAGCGCGGCGCGCCGGCGTGCCGCTGGCGCCGCCGAAGCCCGGGACGACCTCTGCGCGGACGCGCCGTCAGGCGAGCCGGGACGCGGCCAAGGGCCGCCGCGGCACCGCGCGGCCGTCCGCACGCCGCTCTCGGGCCGGCGAGCGTGCCCTGAAGCGGGAGGGCCGCAGCGCCGCGAGCTCGCGGGCACTCTCGCAGCAGGCGCGCCAGAGCGCGAAGCGCCGGTCGCCGGCCCAGCGTTCCGCGGCGGCCCGCAAGGCGGCCCGCACCCGGGCCCGCCGCGGCTGAGAGCCGGCGGCGCCCAGGCGCTGGCGCAGGCTCCTAGCGGCCGCCGGTGCCGAACGTGAAGACGGTCGTCGTCTTGTACTCCTGACCCGGCCGCAGCAGGGTCGAGGGGAAGCTCGGCTTGTTCGGCGAGTCGGGGAAGTGCTGCGTCTCCAGGCAGAAGCCGTAGCGCTGCTGGTACACGCGTCCGCCCTTGCCCTTGATGGTGCCGTCGAGGAAGTTGCCGCTGTAGAACTGCACGCCGGGCTCGGTGGTGGCGATCCGGAGCGTGCGGCCGGTCGTCGGCTCGGTCACCTGGATCACCTCGGTCAGCGCGCCGCCCTTTGCGTTCAGGACGTAGTTGTGGTCGTAGCCGCGCCCGTGCCTGAGCTGCTCGTGGTCGGCGCCGATCCTCTCGCCGATCGCGTGCGGCTGGCGGAAGTCGAACGGCGTGCCCTGCACCGGTGCGAGCTCGCCGGTCGGGATCAGGGTGGAATCGACGGGCGTGTAACGGTCCGCGTCGATCTTCAGCTCGTGCCCGAGCACGTCGCGGGTGCCCGGGCCCGCCAGGTTGAAGTACGTGTGCTGGGTCAGGTTCACGTGCGTGGGCTTGTCGGTCGTGGCGAGGTACTCCACGCGCAGCTCGTCCTTGTCCGTGAGCGTGTAGGTGACGCGCGCGTCGAGGTTGCCCGGGTAGCCCTCGTCGCCGTCGGGGCTCCGGTGCGTGAAGACGACGCCGACCGCGTCGCCCTTCCGGAACGGCTCCCCTTTCCAGACCACCTTGTCGAACCCCTTCACGCCGCCGTGCAGGTGGTTGGGCCCGTTGTTCTTCGCCAGCGTGTAGGTCTTCCCGTCGATGGCGAACTGGCCCTTGGCGATGCGGTTGCCGTAGCGGCCGACCACGCAGCCGAAGTAGGGGTTCTGCTTCACGTACCCCGCGAGGTCGTCGTACCCGAGCACGATGTCGTCGAGCTTGCCGGTGCGGTCCTTGGCCTTCAGGCTGACGATGATCGCGCCGTAGGTCATGGCGCGGACCTCGAGGCCGCTCGCGTTGGTGAGCGTGAACAGCTCGACGGCGGCGCCGTCGGGCAGAGACCCGAAAGGCGCGCGCGTCACGGTGGCACGAGACATCGCCGCACCTCCCGCCGCCGGCGCCGCGCCGGCCTGCGCGACGAGCGCGGCAACCCAGACCAAGCCGATCCCGGCAAGATTCGCCATCAGTGCTCCTCGTGTCGATCGCGGAAGTGTAGCCGACCCGCGGCCCGGCGTGCGCTCGGCCGCTCCGGGCGCTGGCTGTACTATCTAGGACAGGCCGTTAGCTCAGTGGTAGAGCGCCTGCCTTTTAAGCAGGGTGTCGTGGGTTCGATCCCCACACGGCCTACAGGCACCCCGCTGTCGAGCGTACGGTCCCCGTCGGAGTCCCCGCTCCCGTCATCTGGCGTCGGTCGAGCATCTTGCGGCATTCCGTCCGCTCCTCGCACTCAATCCTCGGTTCCGAGCCGCGGTCCCCACCGGCGATACGCGACCGTCACGACGATCGCGACCACGATCAACACGGCGCCTGCGGACGCCCACCACGGTCCGTCCATCGGCACCGGCATGGCCGTGGCCGGCGACGGCGCGGGCGCGGGCGGCCGTCCCCCCGTCGCCACGAGGAGGTCGCGCCTGGACATCACGAGCGACAGGAGGAACAGCGAGACGCCGGCCACGCTGCAGAAGAGCGCCGGGACGAAGAACCGGGTCCAGGTCTTCACCATCTCGAAGAAGAGCACCACGCTCGCCTCGGACGGCGGCCGCAGCACCGAGCGCGAGGGCGGGTCCACGTCGCAGGGGAGGGGGGCGTCGCGGCGGCCCCCGCTCCCCGCTTCCGACCAGAAGGCCGGCGGCATGTTCAACGCGTCGTAGCCGAGCAGGGTGGCGACCGCCAGCAACAGGCCGGCGAAGATCAGCAGGCCGCCGCCCGCGAGCACCCAGAGCTGCGAAGGACCGGCCGTGCTCCAGACGCTCGTGTTGAGCAGGATGGCGGCGTTGACCGCCAGCGCGCCGAGGAAGAACTTGGCGGTCTCCACCTTGGACCGCAGCTTGTCCTTCAGCTCGGCTCCCACGTCGGACTTCTCGGAGAGCATCCAACGCAGGCGTGGCCACGTTCCGAGGCGAAGGCACGCCGCCTCTCCGCCGCCGACCGGCAGCGGCAGGGCCCGTCTCACCGGCTTTCGCCACGACCGGCGGAGCACGCCGTCGGCGATCGCGGTCAACTGGGGTTGGTGACCGACGAGGACGATCGCGCGGCCGTTCCACTCGAGCTCGTCGGGGCCGCGGGGCGGACCCGGCTGCGTCCAGAGGTCGTCCAGCTCCGTTCCTTCCAGCGCGCGGGCGAGGCCGTCGCGGTCTTCCGGCGCGAGCCAGGCGCACGACCCCACCACCGCCGCCCCCGCCCGGCACAACACGGCCGCGTAGACCAGGGCGGTCTGGCGGGCCACCTCATGGTTGCTGTGCAGGATGTGCGTCACGCGCACCTTCTCTGCCGCCAGCTGGTCGGCGAGGGCGATCGCGATCGACCGTGTCTTCAGCCAGCCGGACTTGCGGGACGCGAGGCCGTCGTCGGTCGGCACCGCCTTTGTCGGCGATTGACCGGCGGGCCATCCGTCCATCCGGTGAACGTTCTCCGGCGCGGGTGTCCGGTGGCGCGAGGCGTGGCGGACGAGGATGAGGAAGCGCCGCACGTCCCGCGCGGGCGCCACGGTGGCTGCGCCCAAGATCGCCTGGGCCTGTTCCCAGTGGCAGGGGGCCAGGCCGGGCTCGGACCCGGCGGCCAGGTACAGCTCGTACGCCCGACGGCGGACCTCGTCGGCGTCCACCATGTGCGACCTCGTCTCCGGTGCGGAGGGCCGCAGTATCTACTCCAGGGGCTGTTTCGTCGTCAACCGATTTCCGTGCGGCTTCGAGCGCCGCGCGCCGGATGGCCGGTCATGGAAAACAGGCGTTGAGTTTCGCCTTTCCTTCGCCGATGATGGGCCATGCTCAATGACAAGGAAGCGGAAGAGATCCGGTCGAGCGTCGAGGGCGGCACGCGGGGCCCGGTGCTCCTGAAGTGGATCCGGCAGCTTCTCGAAGACCGCGCCGAGAGGGTCCAGCGCGAGCACGACGCCGGCCGGCGGGCGGCGCCCGCCGCCGACGACGGCGGCGGCGCCTTAGAATGAAGCCGGGGGCAGGGGAACGACCACATGCTCGAGAGACCCGCCTTGCTGGCCGCGCTCGTGCTCACGACCGCCGTCGGCTGCTCCAGCCTCACCGCGCCGGACCCGGTCATCGGCCAGGTCCACATCGAGCGCGTGGACGTGAGGATCCTGGAGAGCGCGCCGCCGCAGGCGGTCGCGCACGTGGAGGGCGTGCTCGGCGACGGCTGCACCGAGCTGCACTCGGTCGAGCAGCGGCGGTCCGGCAACACGGTCGAGGTGACGATCCGGAACCAGCGGCCGCGCGACGCGATCTGCACGATGATCGCGAAGCTCTACCAGGCGGACATCCGCCT
>DATBIZ010000200.1:0-1684 GCA_036556645.1 Vicinamibacteria bacterium
GAGCCCGAAGTCCGAGCCGCCGTCGTTGCGCTCCGCGCGGAGCGAGAGGCGGATGCGGAAGGGGTCGGTGAGCGCGCGCTCGAAGCGCAGGTCGTAGAGCTGGTGGAAGCCGTCGGTGAGGAGCCGCCCGTCGTCGAACCCCTGGTAGGAGACGAGCGCGCGGCCGGTGAGGTCGTCGGCGGCCGCGGGGGCGGCGGCCAGGGCCGCCGCGCCGGCGAGCGTCACCACGATGCGGCGGCTCATCGCAGGTAGTTCACGGCGTAGGAGACGGGGCGGTGGCAGGTCGGGGTGCAGCTCCCGCCGGTTGCCGTCTGCGCGTAGCCGGCGAGCCCGGGCGCGCGCCCGGTGGCGATCAACGCCGGCCGCTGCGTGCTGCCGTGGCTCTGGTGGCAGGCATAGCAGCTCATCTCGCGGCGGCCGACGTGGTAGGCGTGGCCACGCGCCTCCGCGGGCGGGTTGAAGCGGCTGGCGGCCAGGGATGCGTCCGCGGCCCGGTCGTTCGCGTAGGTGTCCCAGGAGTGGCAGTCGAAGCACAGGTCGGTGGGCGCCATCGGGGTGGCGGTGCTCGTGGCCGCGTAGTCCTTCCGCAGCAGGTGCCGGTAGCTCGAGCCGTGCGGCCCGCGCACCGACGGGTCGTCGCTGCCGTGGCAGTCGGAGCAGTAGACCAGGCGGTCCCAGGTCCAGCCGTTCGCGAAGGCGAGCGGGTCGATGTTCCGGTTCCGGCCGGTCTGCACCACCGGATGGAACGAGGGGTTGTTCGGGTTGAGGAGGAGCGCGAGGTCGGACTGGCCCACCGGCTGCGTGGTCCAGGACGAGTGGCACTTGAAGCAGACCTCGTATTCGGCGGCGAAGCCGGTCTCCGCCGGGCCGGCCCAGGTGTAGACCGGCCGGGTGGCGGCCGGGCCGTTGGTCACCTTCACCCGGGACACGCCCAGGAGGCGATTCGACGCCGCGGGCGGTGCGGGGGGCACCTGGTCGCGGGAGCCGCGGTGCGGGTTGTGGCAGTCCGCGCACTCGGCGTGGCGGAAGGCGCCGGCGAAACGCGCGGGGTCGCCGCCCTCGCCCGCGTCGTGCCGGCCGCCCTGTCCGACCGGGTGGCGGAACGCGCGCAGGAACGGCGTGCGCACGTCCGGCGCCGGCTGCCCGTCGTGGCACCCGAGGCAAAGGCCCTCCTCGCGCACGGCCAGCATCGAGGGCACGATCCCGTCCGCGTCCCGGTTCCCGTGCGCGTCGTGGCAGTTGACGCACTTGCCGGCGTCCGCGGCCGGCCGGCCCTCGGGCTCCGGGCCCGGCCACACGACGATCGGGGAGACGGCGTGCGTCGAGGCGGACCAGGGCGCGGTGCCGGGGTACACGTCGAAACGTCCCGGCCCGTCGTGACACGTCGCGCAGAGCGCGTTGTCGTTGGCGGCGAAGAGCAGGTACGGAAAGGGACCGCCCGTCGGCGCGCCGGCCCGGCTCGCGTGCTGGTCGTGGCACTGCGCGCACTCGCCGCGTGGCTCGCTGGCCAGCCGCTGCACGCCCGCGTCCGGATCGCCATGGCGGGTGGAGCGCCAGGCTCCGCCGCTCGCGGCCGCGGTGACGGCGGCCAGCGCGCAGGCGACGGCGGCGAGGCCGCTCTTCACTCGTTGTGGCATTGCGCGCAGGTCGAGCCGAGGCGCTCCCCGTCGGCGAAGACGAGGGC
>DATBIZ010000201.1:0-5093 GCA_036556645.1 Vicinamibacteria bacterium
GCGAGCCCGTGCTCCGCCGGTGCGGCGCCTGCGGAGCGGCGGCCCGGCGGGATCTCGCCTTCTGCCCGCAGTGCGGCTCGCCGCTCGCCGGCGCGTGTCCGGCGTGCCGGCGCCCGGTCGAAGCGCACTGGAGCCACTGCGCCCACTGCGGGACGACGCTCACGGAAGGCGCCCCCGCGCCGCCCCGGTAGTCCACCGGCACCGCCGAGAGGGCGATCGTTTCCGTCCGGTTACATTCCGGCAATCGCGGCGAAAACCCCGGGCCGTACCTTTCCGGTCGAGATGACCAAGCTCGCCTGGGGCCTGGCGGTGGGCGCCGCCGCGGTCCCGCTCGCGCTGCTCGCCGCCTCCGCCGCCCGGCGCGCGCCGGACGTTCCCCCCGCCCCGCAGGCACGGCCCGTACCGCGGCGTACGGTCCCGCCGTCCGTGAAGGCGACCGGCGTGGTCAAGCCGCGGATCGGCGCCGAGGTGAAGGTCGGCTCGCGCGTCTCCGGGGTCGTCGCCCGGCTGCACGTGCGGATCGGCGACACGGTCCGGCGCGGACAGCTCCTGGCCGAGCTGGAGACACGCGAGCTGCTGGCGCGGCGCGACCAGGCGGGCGCCGCGCTCGCCGCGGCGGAGGCCACGCTGGCGTACGCGCGCTCGGACCTCGCCCGCAAGCAGTCGCTGCGCGCCTTGGAGCTGCTGTCGGCGTCCGACCTCGACGTGGCCGAGCGCAGCCGCGAGGTCGCGCAGCAGCAGCGCGCCGAGGCCGCGGCCAACCTCGACTTCGCGCGCACGCAGCTTGGCTATGCGCGGATCACGGCCCCGATCGCCGGGATCGTGGCTTCGGTCTCCACCCAGGAGGGCGAGACCGTGGCGGCGAGCCTGGCCGCGCCCACGTTCGTCACGCTCGTGGACCTCGACCGGCTCGAGGTGTGGGCCTATGTGGACGAGACCGACATCGGCCGGATCGCCACGGCCCAGGCGGCGCGCTTCACCGTGGACACCTACCCGGGCCACGAGTTCGAGGGCCGGGTGACCGCGGTCTACCCCCAGGCCGAGATCCGCGACAACGTCGTCAACTACGTGACGGTCGTGACGTTCGACCCCCCGCGCGACCGCACGCTGCGGCCCGAGATGACGGCCACGGTGAGGATCGCGGCCGAGGGCAACCGATGAGGACGCCATGATCGAGCTGGAAGGCATCGGAAGGACGTACCACCGGCCGGGCGGCGAGCCGGTCGTCGCGCTGCACGACGTGTCGCTCCGCATCGAGCGCGGCGACTTCCTGGCCGTCGTGGGCACCTCGGGCTCGGGGAAGTCCACGCTGATGAACGTGCTCGGGCTGCTCGACCGGCCCGACCGGGGGCGCTACCTGCTCGACGGCGAAGACGTGGCCGGCCTCGACCTGGACCGGCAGGCGCGGGTGCGCAACCAGAGGATCGGCTTCGTGTTCCAGGCGTTCCACCTGCTGCCGCGGACCACCGCCCTCGAGAACGTCGAGCTGCCGCTCGTCTACTCGGACCGCGACGACATCGCGGGCCTGGGCCGGCGCGCGCTGGAGCAGGTGGGGCTGGGCGACCGCGTGCACCATCGCCCTTCGGAGCTGTCCGGCGGCCAGCAGCAGCGCGTGGCGATCGCCCGCGCGCTGGTCAACGCGCCCGACCTGCTGCTGGCCGACGAGCCCACCGGCAACCTCGACGCGCGGTCCGCGGCCGAGGTGCTGTCGGTCTTCGACGCGTTGAACCGCGCCGGGCGCACGATCGTGCTGGTCACGCACGACCCGGCCGTGGCCGCGCACTGCTCGCGCGTCGCGCGGCTCGAGGCGGGGCGCGTCGTCGCGCTGGAGGAGCGGCGGCCGGCCGCCGCCGGCGCACGCCCGTGAGCACGGCACGGCTCGTGGGCACGAGCTTGAAGGCCCTCACGCGTCACAAGCTGCGCACCGCGTTCCTGACCCTCGGCAGCCTGGTCGGCGTCGCGGCCCTCACCTTCGTGCTGACGGTCGGCGCGGGCGCGCAGCGCAAGCTGATGGAGACCGTCCGGCAGCTCTTCGGCCCGTCCGCGATCGTCGTGACCTCCGGCGGCGGCTTCTTCCTCGGCGGCCCGCGGGGCCAGGCGGCTCGCCTCACGCTCGACGACGCGGCGGCGCTGGCCGAGGCCGTGCCGGACATCGAGGCGTGGGACCCGATGCAGATCGTGCCGGCCGCCCAGGTCCGCCGCGGCGACACCAGCACCACCGTGCGGGTGCTGGGCGAGTCGGAGCGCTCGGAGCGCGTGTGGGACCGGGGGGTGTCGCACGGCGAGTACTTCGATGCCGCCGCCGTGGCCGGGTCCGCCCGCGTGGCCCTGATCGGGGAGACGGTCGCCCACGCGCTGTTCGCCGGCGAGGACCCGCTCGGCGCCGAGCTCCAGATCGGCCCGGTCCCCTTCCAGGTCGTCGGAGTGCTGGACCGGCTGGGCACCGACATCCACGGCATGGACCGCGACAACGAGATCGTGATCCCGGTCTCGACGGCGATGCGGCGCGTCATGAACGTGGACACGATCCGCGCGGTGAAGCTGCTGGTGCGCGACCCGCGGCGCGTGGACGAGGCCGCGCAGGAAGCGGCCCGGGTGCTGCGCGAGCGTCACGGCCTGGCCGAGGGCCAGCCGAACGACTTCACGGTGATGACGTCGGCGGAGGTGCAGCGCAACGTCCGCACGGTCCAGCAGGTCCTCTTCCTGTACCTGCCGCTGGTGGCCGGCATTTCGCTGCTGGCGGGCGGCGCGGTGGCGGCCACGCTGATGCTGACGTCGGTGAACGCGCGGGTGAGCGAGATCGGCCTGCGGCGCGCCGTCGGCGCGCGGCCGCGGGACATCCGGCGGCAGTTCCTCCTCGAGACCGCGGTGACGGCGCTCGGAGGCGCCCTCGTGGGCGCCGCGGGCGGAACCGCGCTGGCTCTGTACGCAGGTGGCCGATTCCACCTGGACGTCGGCGTGTCCCCGTGGGCGCTCGCGCTGGGTCTCGGGCTCGCGGCCGCGACGGGCCTGCTGGCCGGCGTGATCCCCGCGCGCCGCGCCGCGCGGCTGGAGCCGGTGGCGGCCCTGCGGTAGCGCCGCCGGACCGCGGGCGGGAGATAGAATCGGTCAGAGGAGGCGGGGATGCCGATCATCGGTTCCGACGGGAAGGTCCGCTATCCCACCCCGGCCGAGGCCCGCCACGACGAGGGCGAGCTGGCGCAGGCGATCCTGGCCGGCGCCCAGGCGCGGCCGGAGCAGTCCTTCGGCGAGTACTTCCAGGGCCGGCACGCCTCGTGCGCCCTGGGTGCCGCCTACGAAGGGATGTACCCGTTGCCCTCGGATGCCTCGAACGTACGGCCGCGGCATCTCGAGAGGCTGTTCGACTGTCTCGAGTACACGCTGCGGAGCTGCCCGGAGGGCTGCAAGAAGCGGCTCTCGCTGGGCGCCATGATCCTCCACCTCAACGACGACCACCGCTGGACGCGCCAGGCGATCGCGGAGTGGGTGGGTCTTCCCGCCCAGGCGGCGGGCTAGCCGTCCGGGCGGACCGGCGCTGAAGCCGCCGCCCTCGGCCCGGCGGCGAGGCCGTTTCTCCGCAGGTACTCGTGGACGACCTCGCCGACCAGGCGGTGCGCGTCCACGTTCCAGTGCGTATCGCGGCCGAAATCCCAGTGCCCGTCCACGGCGCGCGCGCGCGCTTCGCCCAGCGTTCCTTCCAGGCCGAGGAACCGGAAGCCGTCCCGGCGCAGGCGCGGTCGCAGCGCCTGGAACAGCGGCGTGCGCTCGCCGCGGTGGCCGGTGTTGAAGACCACGAGCTGGGCGCCCGCCGCCTCGACCCGCCGGCGGAACACGGTCAGCAGCGCGTGCATCAGCCCGATCTGGTCCGCGGTCGTCGTCTGCGGAACCGCGATCTGGAAGAAGGCCGGCAGGGCGCCCGCACCGCCAGAGCCCGCGCCGCGGCTGCGCGCCGCGTTCCAGACGTTCGACTCGCGGCCGAGCCACAGCTTGATGCGCTGGGCGCGATCCAGCCGGGGAACCGGCACGTTCCGCAGCGCGAGGGATCCGTCGGGCGTCAGCACGAAGTGCGGCTTGTAGTAGGCGTGGTACGCGAAGTCGTGCACGTTCCCTTCGAAGTCGTTGTCCACGCAGAACAGGACCACCAGGTCCGGACGAAGGGCGGCGCCGAGGTCGTCGAACAGCAGCAGCTCCTGGTCCGTCGAGAAGCCGCTCACGCCCATGTTCACGACCTCGTAGCGGCGTCCGCTCCCCGCCTCCGCGGACGTCCGCAGCAGGCGCTCGAGGCGGCTCGTGACGAGGTGCTCCTCCGACACGCCGACGCCGAACACGAAGGAGTCGCCGAAGACGAGCACGCGAACCGTCTCCGGCGGCTTGGTTCGCGCCACCTCGGCACCGCGCAGCCCGAGCGAGTTGATCCGCACGTCGGCCGGGTCGGGACCGCCCAGGAACGCGCGGCCGGTGCTGCCGGGGGCGTGGAACCACCCCTTCGTGGCGTCGTAGACCCACAGGCCGCGATCGCCGGGGCCCACCCTGCCGATCGCGGGGAAACGCGGGCCGACCGTGCGGGTGAGCGCCTCCGCCGCCAACAGCACGAGGAGCACGCCGCAGCCGTTGATCACGACGAGGCGCAACGGGCCGGACACGCGAGCCAACGCGCGATGCGCCGCGTGCGCCGTCACGAGCACCGGTGGCACCCCCGCCGGGCGGCATCGTCTCTCCGTCCGGGCTCCCAGGCAAGCCGCCGTGCCCGGAGCCCGGGCCGTTACATTCCGGAAATCGTCAGGCAACACGACCGGCGTAGGTTGGGGGGATGAGGCTCCAGCGCGCGGCCCGCCTGTCGGTCCGCGCCCTGCTCGCCCACCGGGTCCGCACCGCACTGGCCCTGGCCAGCGTCGGCATGGGCACGGCCGGGGTGCTGCTCACCAGCGCCGTCGGCCAGGGTGCCGGCGACGAGGTCAACCGGAGCATCGAGGCGGCCGGCCCGAACCTGTTGGTGGTGCGGCCGGCCCAGGTGAAGCGCTCCGCGGCGCGCCAGACGATCCGCGGCGTCGTCACCACGCTGCGGCTCGACGACTTTCGCGCGATCGCCGCCC
>DATBIZ010000202.1:0-2526 GCA_036556645.1 Vicinamibacteria bacterium
CTTCCGCGCCAGCTCCACCGCCACGTACGACACCGACACCGCGTTCTGTCCGATGCCGGTCTCGCTGCGCGCGCGCTTGGCCGCGGCCAGCGAGCGGTTGCGCAGCGCGATCAGCGCGGAGCCGAGCACGCCGGCCGCTTCCGCCGTGCGGTAGGCCTCCTTGACCTGGCCGAGGATCTGCGGCTCTCCCAGCACCATGGAGTCGAGGCTGGCGGCCACGCGGAAGGCGTGCCGGACGGCGTCCGCGCCCGCGAGCCGGTAGACGTGCGCGTCGAGCTCGGCGCGGGGCTTCCCGTGGAACGCGCACAGGAAGTCCACCAGCCGCTCCTCCGCGCCGTCTTCGGCGTCGGACTGGGCGTAGATCTCGACGCGGTTGCAGGTGGACAGGATCATGGCGCCGGCGAGCCCGGCCTCGGCGCGCACCCTCTGCAGGGCGGCCTCGAGCCCGTCCCGCGGGAAGGCCAGCGCCTCGCGCAGCGGCAGGTCCGCGGTGCGGTGGCTGAGGCCCGCGATCGCGATCACGGCGCCGCGCCCACCGGAGCGGAGAACACCGTCATCCAGACGAACATGAACACCACCGCGGCGAAGCCGGCGATGCCCAGCAGCGCCGCGCGCCGGCCGCCCCAGCCGTTGCGCAGCCGGGCCGCCAGCAGGGCCACGTAGAGCGTCCAGCCCGCCAGGGCCGCCCACTCCTTCGCGTCGCCGGTCCAGTAGCGCCCGTGCGCGCTGTGGCTCCACAACATCCCGGTGGCGATGGCCAGGGTCAGGAAGCCGAAGCCCACGGCCACGCTGCGGCCGCTGATCGTGTCGCAGCGCTCGAGGCTCGGCGCCAGGTAGTAGAACGCGCGGGGCGAGCGGGACTTCAGCTCGCGCTCCTGCACCAGGTACAGGATGCCCATGGCGAACGCGAGGAAGAGCGCCGCGTAGCCGAAGAACGCGAGCGCGGCGTGGATGGGCAGGAACAGGCTGCGCAGGATCGGGTCCGCGTTCTCCGCCGCCGGCGTCAGGTTCGAGATCAGGACCAGGCCGAAGGCGACCGGGTAGGCGAACAGCCCCAGCGCCTCGACGCGCGTGCGCACGTAGACCACCAGGAACACGAGCACGATCGCCCAGGCCAGGATCGAGGTCGCGTCGTGCAGGCCGACGGCCGGGAAGTGCCCCGCGTCGCGCCAGCGTTGCGACAGGCTCGCGGTGTGCAGCGCGAAGCCCACCAGGGTGGCCGTCACCGTCCACGAGGTCAGCAGGCGGCGGCGCGCCACCGCCTGCACGAGCATGTCCAGGGCGCCCACCGCGTAGAGGCCGAGCGTGAACAGCAGGTAGTGTTGCGCGGTCATGCGGCGGCCAACAGCGGAATCTAGCACAGACGCGCGGACGTCGCCCGCGCGGCGCGGCGGGTGGGTGGGGGGCCTGAAGGGGCTGAGGGGGATGGAGGAGGTGCGTCGGGAGGCGGGGGTCGGATGCGCGCGCCGCGCGGGCTTCAGGGGAAGGGCCGGGTCATCCGGATACGTCGCCGATCACGAGGTCGCAGGGCACGAACCGGCTCGAGTACGGCCGGACCGGCAGCCCGCGCAGGTCGCGCAGTCCGTCGGCGGTGACCACGTGCGCGACGCCCGGCCGCAGCAGCCGGCCGGCCGTGAAGATCACGACCGCGCGGTCCGGGCTCAGCGACACGCGGCCCGGCACCGGGGAGCCGCCCTCCTCGACGACGCGGAAGGTCTCTGGCGACACGCTGGCCGCGTCGGCCGCGTGCGACAGGCACGCGACGACGGGCGCGTCGCGGAAGACTCCGGTGGCGCCGTCGGTGGGATCCACGCGCAGCACGAGCGGCGGGCCGAACTTCAGCGCTCGGTCCATCGTCGGCCCCGGCTCCAGACCAGCAGCCGCACGCGCGCGGTGCCGGGGGTCACGCGCACGGCGGCCTGCCGCGCCTCGCCGGCCAGGTAGAACGTGCCGGGCGTGGCCGTGCCGAGCGGCGAGAACGAGAGCATGAACGCGCTGCCGAACTGGATCGGGCGCGCGGGGTCGAGCGTGCCGCCCTCGGGCGGAGGCGCCGGCACGTCCGGGTGGATGCCCACGAACACGCCGGCGGCGCCGCCGTCGAGCCGCCGCGGCCCCGCGATGCGGCGGTCCACGCCGGCGCGGATGTCGGCGGCGAGCACACCGTTGCGGTTGCCGTCCGCGTAGGTGGCGTAGAGCCAGCGGCCGTCGGCGTCCTTCTCGAACCGGATCGCGGTGTTGCGCGCGCCGCGCACGGCCATCGAGCGCGCGTGCAGGAACTCGGCCTTGAACTGCCGGCCGGCGCCCAGCAGCCGCGCCTCGACCAGGAAGGCGCGGAGCCAGGGCACGCCGACGCCGGCCAGCGTCACGATGAGGGCCACCACCGTCAGCGTCTCGATCAGCGTGTGCCCGCGCTCTGCGTGCGCCATGACCTGCTCCGCGGCCGCGGGGCGGCGGGCTCCCGCCGCCCCGCGCGATCCGCTACCGGGTCGCTCCCGGCTTGGCCGGCTCGCCCAGCGTCAGGTAGGG
>DATBIZ010000203.1:0-1815 GCA_036556645.1 Vicinamibacteria bacterium
AGGCTGCGGTACATGCGGATCACCTCGAGGGACTTCTCCTTGAGGTTGTGCGCCTTCTCGGTGTTGAGCGCGAGGATCTGGAAGGCGACCTCCGCCTCCGGGATCAGGATCGCCGGCACCCAGTCCGCCTTCAGCTTCTGCAGCGCCTTCAGCCGGTGGTGCCCGTTCGGCGTCCAATACGTGCCCGGCGACGGGGAGACGACGACGATCGGGTCCACGAAGCGGTCGATCTTCTTGACCACGTCCTGCAGCCGCTTGGCGTGCGTGGGCGAGAGGTCGCGCTGGTACGGGGTGGGTGAGACCTGGGCGATGGGCAGCAGCGCGAAGATCTGCCAGTGCCCGCCGATCGGCTCGCGGTACGACGCGAGCGCCTGGCCGCCGTGCGCTTCGACCTGCGCGGCCAGCTCCTGCACCTCGCGCGGCGGCTTGTCCCGCGGCTCCACCGCGGGGAGGCTACGTCCGCGCGCGCGACGAGGTCAAATACAATCGGGGCTTCGGTCGAGCGGCTCGGGAGGGATCACGGCGCAGGCGCGGCGGCCAGGTCGGTTCGGGCTCGGTTTCGGGCTGGCGCTCTGCGCCGCCGTCTCCGCGCACGGCCAGCTCGCGCCGCTGCCCCACGACCAGGGCGCGGTCGGCCTCGAGCTGGCGCTGCGGCGGCTGGGGGTCACCGCCCGCGTCCTCTACGTCACCGCCCATCCCGACGACGAGAACAACGCGGTGCTGGTGCGACTCTCGCGCGGCCAGGGGCTGCGCACCGGCCTGCTCACGCTGACGCGCGGCGACGGCGGGCAGAACGAGATCGGGCCGGAGCTGTTCGAGGCGCTCGGCGTGCTGCGCACCGGGGAGCTGATGGCGGTGCACCGCTACGACGCCGCGGAGCAGTTCTTCACGCGCGCCTACGAGTTCGGCTACTCGTTCAGCGTCGAGGAGACCTTCGCCAAGTGGGGCAAGGAGGCGACCCTCGGCGACGTGGTCAAGGCCGTGCGCGCGTTCCGGCCCGACGTGATGCTCACCCTGCCGCTCGAGGGCGCCGGCGGCGGCCAGCACCACCAGGCCGCCGCGCGCCTCGCGGTGGAGGCCTTCCGCGCCGCGGCCGACCCGGCCCGCTTCCCCGAGCACGCGCGGCAGGGGCTGCGCCCGTGGCAGGCGCGGAAGATCTACCGGGGAGGCGTGGGCGGCGGGGCCCCCGGCGCGGGCGGCGCGCCTCCGGTGCACGTCGCGACCGGCGGCCTCGACCCGCTGCTCGGGATGTCCCCGCAGGAGCTCGGCAGCCTCGCGCGCGCGTCCCACCGCTCACAGGGCACGAGCCAGCTCCGCGCCGGTCCCGGCGAGGGCATCGGCGTCTTCACGCTGGTGGACAGCGAGCCCGGGGTGAAGGCGCCGGAGGCGGACCTGCTCGACGGCGTGGACGTGTCGGTGCGCGGCCTCGCGCGGTTCGCCCGCGCGGGCGAACCCTCGGCCGCGGGCCTCGAGGAGGAGCTGGCCGCGCTGCAGGCCCTCGCCGACGCCGCGCGCGACGCCTTCGACGCGCGCGCGCCACACAAGGCGGCGGCTCCTCTGGCCGCCTACCTCGCCCGCGTGCGCGAGGTGGGCGCGCGGCTGCAGCGCGAGGGCGGCCGGCCGGACCTGATCGGGCGGCTCGCGGACGAGGAGCACGACGCGGCGGCGGCGCTGCCTCTCGCCGCCGGCCTCGCCTTCGAGGTGCTCAGCGACGACGGCGACGTGGTGCGGGGCCAGTCGTTCACGGTGACGGCCGCGGTGGCGAACCAGGGCGCCGCGGCGGTGCACCTCGAGGCGGTCTCGGTCCGCGTGCCG
>DATBIZ010000204.1:0-2890 GCA_036556645.1 Vicinamibacteria bacterium
GTGATGGCGCGCGCCTACGCGCGCGGGCGCGTGCTCGACGCGTTCACCTACAACGGCGGGTTCGCGCTGCAGGTCGCGCCCAGGGCGAGCGAGGTGCTGGCCGTGGACGTGTCCGCCGACTCGGTGCAGCGCGTCCGCCGCAACGCCGCGCTCAACGGCGCCGGCAACGTGACCGCGCGCGAGGCCAACGTCTTCGACCTGCTGCACGAGCTCACCGACGCCGGCGAGCGCTTCGACACCGTGATCCTCGACCCGCCCGCGTTCGCCAAGAGCAAGGGCGCGGCCGAGAAGGCGAAGCGCGGGTACAAGGAGATCAACCTGCGCGCGCTGCGCCTGCTCAACCCCGGCGGCTGCCTGATCACCTGCTCGTGCTCGTACCACGTCCACGAGGACGAGTTCGAGGCGATCCTGGCCGCGGCGGCCGTGGACGCCAGCGCGCCGGCCGCGGTCGTGGAGAAGCGCCGCCAGTCGCGGGACCACCCGGTCGTGCTGGGGGTGCCCGAGACGTATTACCTGAAGTGCTTCGTGCTCCGGAAGCTCGCCTGAACGAGGATGTGGCCGCGAGCGGATACGCAATGTCCACTTTCAGGCCCCCCGAGCGCGGGCCGCCCGGGGTGATCGGGAACACACGGACCGGGGCCCCTCGCCGGTAAGGTGCGCGCGTGACTCACGCGTTCCCCCCCCGGGGGAGCGGCGAAGGTCACGTGTTCTCCCGCCTGTGGCCCTCCAGACGGGACGGCGAGACCGTGCCTTCCCCGAGGGCCGCCCGGGCGCCTGACGCGCCGGCCACAGCGCGATGACGCGACGCGGCACGGTCCTGGCCGCCGCCGGCCTGGTCTGGCTGGCCAGCCTCGCCACCGCCGGCCGCGCCGTCTGGGACTACCAGACCACCGCCGGCGCGCCCGGCGAGCCTCCGCCGCGGTGGCCGGAGGGGAGCCGGGTCCCCGCTCCCGCGGGCGGCCGAGCGACGCTGCTGGTGGTCGCGCACCCGCAATGCCCGTGCACGCGCGCCACCATCGCCGAGCTGGGGCGACTGATGCCGCGGCTGCGCGACCGCGCGGCGGCGCACGTCCTCGTCTACCGGCCGGCCGCGTTCGCGCCGGGCTGGGAGCGGACCGAGGTGTGGTCGGCCGCCCGGCGCATCCCGGGCGTGTCCGTCCACCTCGACCTGGACGGGGTGGAGGCCGCGCGGTTTGGTGCGGCGACGTCGGGGCAGGTGGTGGTCTACGACGCGCGCGGGCGGCGCCGTTTCAGCGGCGGCCTCACCACCTCGCGTGGGCACGTGGGCGAGAGCGTCGCCCACCAGAGGATCGAGGCGATCGTGACGGGCGGGGAGACCGCGGACGGGACGAGCCGGGTGTTCGGTTGCGCCCTGGCCACGCCGCAAGGCGACTAGGGCCGGAGGAGGCGAGATGGCGATGTCGATCGCGCCGGTGGCGGAACCGCACGGGTCGCCGGTGGAGAGCCCCGTCAAGGCGGCGGACGCCCACCGGGAGCAGCGGATCGCCGCACGGGCGGCCGCCCTCTTCCAGGAGCGGCGGCTCTTCGGCTGGAAGAGGCTCGACCGCGCTTTCGCCTGGCTGATGGCGGGCCAATGGGCCTTCGCGGTCGTGATCGCGCTGCTGGTTTCGCCGTACGGGTGGGCGGGCAAGGTCAAGGCCGTCCACTTCCACGTGTACCTGGCGGTGCTCGGCGGCGCGGTGCTCACGCTGTTCCCCGCCGCCCTCGCCGCGTTCCACCCCGGCCGCGCGCTGACGCGTCACGTGATCGCCGCGAACCAGATGTTGTGGTCCGCGCTGCTGATCCACCTCACGGGCGGCCGCATCGAGACGCACTTCCACGTGTTCGGGTCGCTCGCGTTCCTGTCGTTCTACCTCGACTGGAGGGTCCTGCTGACGGCCACCGTCGTGGTGGCGGGCGACCACCTGCTCCGGCAGCTCCTCTGGCCCGAGTCCGTCTACGGCGTCCTCAACCCGGAATGGTGGAGGTTCCTCGAGCACGCGTTCTGGGTGCTGTTCGAGAACACGGTGCTCGTGCTCGCGTGCCTGACCGGGGTCAAGGACCTGATGCACGCCGCGCGGCAGCAGGCGGCGGTCGAGGCGCTTCGGGAGAGCGACGAGGTGAAGTCGCTGGCGCTGGAGATGGCGCTCGCGGAAGCGCGGCGATGACGCCGGACGTCTCCTTCGCGCCGAGCGGAGCGCAGTGATGGGACTGAGCCGCGTGGGGGTGCTCGACGGCGGGCGCACGACCGAGCTCTCGGTCTCCGAGTTCCTGGCCCTGCCCCTGGACCGGCGCGTACGCCTGGTCCTGGAGCAGCAATTGCAGTTCTACGACGAGGCCGGTCAGCGTCTGTCGGCCGCCGACGGACTGAAGCTGCTCAAGGGGCTAAGGGACGCCAACGGGGGCGCTCGCCCATGAGTGCGGCCTCCATGCGCTGAATCAACTAAACGAACTTGACAATTGGACGCTAAAGCCTAAATTGTAGGTCGAGGGCTGTTCTATGCGACTCGACCAGTTCACGATCAAGGCTCAGGAAGCGATCACCGCGGCCCAGACCGCCGCGGAGAAGGCCGACCACCCCGAGTTCACGCCCGAGCACCTGCTCCAGGCGTTGCTGACCCAGGAAGGCGGCGTCGTCCCCGCCGCGCTCGCGAAGCTCGGGATCGCGGTCGGTCCGATCGCCCAGGAGGTGGAGCGCGCCCTGGCGGGACTGCCCCGCACGCAGGGGGCGCCGACGTCGCTCTCGCCGCGCCTGGATGCGGCGCTGAAGAATGCGCTGCGCGAGGCGGAGGCGCTCAAGGACGAATACGTCTCCACCGAGCACCTGCTGCTCGGCCTGGTGGACGCGCGCACGCCGGCCGCCGACGTCCTCAAGCGGCACGGCGTCACC
>DATBIZ010000205.1:0-2922 GCA_036556645.1 Vicinamibacteria bacterium
TCCACGGCCAGCGCGTGGAGCATCCGGGTGCGGGTGGGGTCGCCGAGCAGGGAGAAGGTCTCCGCGAGCGCGGTCGCGTCCTCGGGGGAGACCAGCGCGCGCTGGACGCGGCGGACGCGGGGTTCGTCCACGAACGAGTCCCGCGGGGATGGGCGGGGGGAGGGGGGGACATATGAACGATTGTTCATATGTGCGGACGATAGCGCGTCTGGGGGGGCGCCGTCAAGGGAATAGGCAGCGGGGATAGGGCCGTACGTCAACGGACTGCACGGTCACAGGCACCGGCAGCCAGGCACAGGCGTCAGGCACCGGCCGCCCGGCCATGCGGACAGGTCAGGCGGAGGCCACATGCGGGCCCGTGCTGTGCCTCTGCACGTGCACGTCCGTCGAGAAACGGCGCTGGGCCCCGCGGCCCATGTCGCGGAGGGCGCGATCCCGGCTATTCCTGCGGCCAGGGACGCGGGAACTGGGCCATGTACGAATTGGCCGTCCTCCGCGGATCCAGCCCCAGCGCGCGCGCGTACTCCTGCAGGAACCCGCGCAGGTACACCGCGGCGGGCAGCATGTCGTGGCGGTCGCCCTCGATGTACTCGAGGTAGCGGGTTCCTATCTTGCTCTGGTTGGCGATGTCGCGCAGGCTGATCCCGCGCTCCTCGCGGTAGCGCCGCAGCACCGCGCCCGTGATCGGTTCGGGCAGGACGTGCGCGGTGCGGCCGAAGGCGCCGGCCGCGGGGCGCGGGGGGGCGCCGCCGGTCACCGGGGCGGCGGCCGGGGCGGCCGACGGGTCCGTGAGCCGGGGCGCGGCCGCGGGGGTGGCTTCCGACGGAGCGCCGGGCGGGTCCCCCATCGCCTCCGGCGCGTGCGCCTCGGCCGCCGGCTCGCCGAGGCTCGCGGCGGCAGCCGTCGTCGAGGCGGCCAGCGGAGCCGCGGCCGGCGCGGGCGAGGCCGCGGGCGCGCTCGCCGGCGGCTGCGGCCGCCGGTTCAGGTTGCTCGCGACCACCCGGGGGCCGAGCGAGGCGAACCCGTGGCCCTGGTCGTAGGCGTGGCGCCGGGCCGGGTCGCGCAGCACCTCGTACGCCTCCTGCACCCTGGCCCGCGCGCGCCGCACGTCGGCGGGATCGAGCAGCGAATACGTGGCCAGCGCGCCGTCGCCGTACAGCTCCAAGGTGAAGCGGTAGGCGCGCTCCACCTCCTCCGGCGTGGCCTGCGCGCTGATCCCGAGCACCTCGTAGTGGGTCTGGCCGGCGGGCCCGCTCACCAGGGCAGCCTCAGGCTGGCGCGGTGGAGCAGCATCCGCGCGACCTGCCGCACGCGCTCGGCCGCGGGCGTGTTCGGCGCTTCCGCGATGAACAGGCGCCGCTGCCGGACGCAGCGCCACACGCTCTCGTCGTAGTCCACGAACCCGGCGTAGCTCGCGCGCACGCCGAGGTGCCGCGCGCAGGCGGTCACGAGCTGGTGGCCGATGGCGACGTCCGCGGGCTCGCGGACCTGGTTGACGACGAAGCGCGGGCGGAACGCCGCCACCTCGGCGCGGAAGCTGTCCCCCTGCTCGGGGTCCACCTGCTCCACCGCGGCGAGCAGGTCGAGCGGCGTGCGGAACCTTCCGCCGTCGCGGGAGTCGAGCACCGAGTCCACGAGGTCGCGCACGCGGTCGGTGGCGGCGACCGCGCGCAGGCGCCGGAACAGCGCGCTCTTGATGAAACGGTACCCGTTCTCCACCGAGGTCGGCTCCGGCACCACCACGAGCAGGCCGAGGTCCGAGGCCAGGAAGAAGTCGAGGGTGTTGTAGGAGGTGCCCGCGCCGAGGTCGATCAGCACGACGTCCACGTCCAGCTCGCGGACCTTGGTCAGCAGGCGCAGCTTCTGCTGGTAGTTGATGTTCGCCGCGCCCAGGAAGTCGCCGGCGCCACTGACCAGCCGCAGCCCGGCGACCCCGGTCTCCACGAGCACGTCCTCGATGTGCTCGTAGCGCCGCGCCATCAGGTCGCCCAGCGTCCGCGTGGGGCCGCTCAGACCCAGGCAGGTGTGCAGGTTCGCCCCGCCGAGGTCCGCGTCCACCAGCACCACTCGCTTGCCCAGCCGCGCCAGGTGCCATCCGAGCGCCGCCGTGAGCAGCGACTTGCCGATGCCCCCCTTCCCACCGCCGACCGACCAGATCTGACGAGGCGCCGCGGTCTCGATCATCGGCAGTGCCACGCTCATCGCCGCCGCGACGGCGTCATGGGCGGCCACGGAGGGTCACGCTGGCGAGCACGGCCTCTGCGGCCGCGCGCGCCTCGGGCGAGCGCTTCCACACGTCGGCCGGCACGTAGGAGGCGAGGCACAGCGAGTGTCCCCCGCCCACGACGGTGAGCGTCCGCTGGCGCCACACGCCGTGGCCGTGGACCTCTCGGTCGTAGCGCACGGTGAACGCGGAGTCGAGCGCGCGCGCCTGGCCCACCGGCCCGCCCACGAAGTCGTACTCGTATTTGACCTGGGGCTGCGCGTCCATGGGAGGCGCGAGCCGCTCGAGCATGCAGGCGACGTGCAGGCTGTCGAGGCCGGTCTCGCCCGGCTGGTAGACGAAGCGCACGCCGATCGGGCCGCCCCAGGCCTCGACCACGTCGGACCGGCCCGGCAGCGGACCGACGGTCCAGCCGTCCGGCGTGCGGAACGTGAACGCGCCGGTCGGGTGCATGTGCTCGGCGACCAGGGACGGCGGCGGAGGTGGCGCCTTCTTCCCTGCCCAGGCCGGAACCGTCAGCGACGAGAGCGCGATCAGAGCAGCCAGGCGCCCCTTCAAGCGCGGGAGCCGGCCGCAGACGAGGCCGGGGAAGCCGGGACGACAGGGCGCCCGGCGATCTGGGGCCTGGCGAGCATTGCGCCGGGCGAGAAGATACCCGACCGGCGCCAGTGGTTCAAGTGCTACCTGAGGTCCGAGGC
>DATBIZ010000206.1:0-15654 GCA_036556645.1 Vicinamibacteria bacterium
GAACAGCCGGCCCACCTCGACGTAGGAGGCCGCCTCCTCGGGCAGGTCTTCGGCCAGCGCCTGCAGCTCCACGGCGGCGGCCCCGCGCAGGCCGCGCTCGAGCAGGAACTCGACCAGCTCGAGCCGGGCGCCGCGGCGCCAGGCCGGCGCGTCCTTCTCCCAGACCCCGTAGACCGCGGCGTGGTACCGGCGGTGCGCCTCGGGCACCGCGCCGGCGCGGGCGAACAGGCGCGCCAGCTCCAGGTTGACGAGCCCGTGGCCCGGCTCGCGCTCCGCCAGCGTGAGCAGGTAGGCCTGCGCCTCCTCCTCCCGCCCCGACGCGAGCAGGGCCTGGGCGAGCCGGAGCTGGTAGGCGGGGTTGTTGCGCGACCAGGCGAGGGCGTTGCGGAAGTCCGCCGCCGCCTCGTCCGGCCGCCGGGCGGCCAGCGCGCGCTCGCCGCTCTCGGCCCAGGAGACCGCGAGCTCCTCCTCGCGCGCGTGGTAGGCGCGGGTGAGCACGGTGGTCACGGCGAAGAGCCCGAGGAAGGCCGCGGCCAGCCCGGCCAGCGCGACCCGGTCGCGATGGTCCTGCCAGAGCTGCCGGAGCGGTCCGCCGGACACGGTCAGGCGGTCTGGATGACCCGTAGCGTCTTCATGTTCTGGATCGACACCTGCGCCGCGACCTTGCCCGCCAGCTCCACGAAGGCGCGCGCGGCCGGCGACTCCGGCGCGGCGGCCACGATCGGCTGGCCCTCGTCGCCGCCGGAGCGCACGCGCGTGTCGATCGGCACCGCGCCCAGGAAGGGGATCATCAGCTCGGCGGCCATCTTCTCGCCCCCGCCGCGTCCGAAGATCTCGGTCTTCTCCCCGCAGTGCGGGCACTCGAACCAGCTCATGTTCTCGATCGCGCCCAGCACCGGGATGTTGAGCTGCCGGAACATGGCGACCGCCTTGCGCACGTCCGACACCGACACGCCCTGCGGGGTCGTCACCACCACCGCGCCCGCCACCGGCACGCTCTGCGCCATGCTGAGCGACACGTCGCCGGTGCCCGGCGGCAGGTCCACGACCAGGTAGTCCAGCTCGCCCCAGACCACGTCGCGCATGAACTGCTGCACGGCGCCGTGGAGCATCGGCCCGCGCCAGATCACGGGCTGGTCCGGCGGCACCAGCATGCCCATGGAGATGACCTTGATGCCGTGCGCCTCGGGCGGCACCATCTTGCGCTCCTCGGTCACCTCCGGCTGGGCGGTGACACCGAGCATCTGCGGGATGTTCGGGCCGTAGACGTCGGTGTCCATCAGCCCGACGCGCGCCCCCTTCCGCCGCAGCGCGACCGCGAGGTTGACCGCGGTGGTGGACTTGCCCACCCCGCCCTTGCCCGCGCCCACGGCCAGGATGTTGCGGATGCCGGGCAGCTCCTGGCGGCCGAAGCCGCCCCGCGCCCGCACGTTCGCGGTCATCTCCGCGCGCGCGGCCGTGACGCCCGGCAGGGCGGCCACCTTCTGCTCGGCCTCCGCCTTCATCTCGTCGCGCACCGGGCAGGCCGGCGTGGTCAGCTCGATGGTGAAGTCCACCGCGCCGCCCTCGATGCGGAGGTTCTTCACGAAGCCGAGCGTGACGATGTCCTTGTGCAGGTCGGGGTCCTGCACCGTGCGCAGCGCGCCCAGCACCTGTTCCTGTGTGACGCTCAAGGGTCGACCACCTGTTCCGGCCCCGGCGCTAGCTGGCGCCGAGCGCCTCGTCCACCAGCTTCTGCAGCGCCTCGAACTTGCCCGGCGGGCTGCCGAGGATCTTCTTGCGGATGACCCCCTCGCCGTCGATCACGAAGGTCGTGGGGAAGCCCTGCAGCGCGCCGAAGGCGACCTGGATCTCCTCGTCGCCCAGGAGCTGCCGGTAGGGGATCTTGTACTCGCGGACGAAGTCCTGGATCTCCGCGGGCTCGCCCGAGTCGCACACCACGCCGACCACCTCCACCCCGCGCGAGCGGTTCTTGCGCCAGAACTCCGCGTAGTCGGGGATCTCCTTGATGCAGGGCCCGCACCAGGTGGCCCAGAAATCGAGCACCACCACCTTCCCCTTGAGCTGCGACGAGGCCACCTTGCCGCCCGCCAGGTCCGGCAGCTCGAACGCCGGCGCCGGGCGCACCTCGGATTGCGGCGCGCGGCAGGCGGCGAGCGACGCCGTGGTCAGGACGGCCAGCACCGCTCGTCGGGAGCGCATCACGCCATTATAGGTCCCGCGATGGAACGGCTCACCGCGCAGGCGCGGAGGACGCGGAGGAACGACCGGTCACCCGATGGTGGCCAGTCCGGGGAACAGCTTCACGAAGTACTGCGCGATCGCGGTCAGGCGGTCGGTCACCAGCAGGACGCCCACGCCCACCAGCAGCGCGCCGGCCACGTATTCGACGCTCCGCATGTGCCGCTTGAGCGCGCCGGAGGCCGCGAAGAACCGGTTGACGGCCAGCCCGGAGAGGATGAACGGCACGCCGAGCCCGGCCGAGTAGGCGGACAGCAGCACCACGCCTTCCGCCACCGTCTCCTGCTGCGACGCGTACAAGAGGATGGCCCCCAGGATCGGACCGATGCACGGCGTCCATCCGAACGCGAAGGCGAGCCCCACCACGTACGCGCCCAGGAGCGTGACCGGGCGCGTGCTGACCGTGGCCCTCTTCTCGTAGAGGAGCCACTTGATGGGCAGGATCCCCGCGGTGTGCAGCCCGAGCACGATGATGACGACGCCGCCGACCATCCCCAGCTCCCGCTTGTACTGCTGGAGCGTGTACCCCACGAGCGTCGCCGCCGCCCCCAGCGCCACGAACACGGTGGAGAACCCGAGCACGAACACCGCGCTCGCCACCGCCACCCGGGAGGCCAGCGCCCGCGGCGCCTCCCCGTCCTTGAGCTGCGCCACGTTCACGCCGCTGATGAACGACAGGTACCCCGGCACGATCGGCAGGACGCAGGGCGAGATGAACGAGACCAGCCCGCCGAGGACCGCGGTCAGCAGCGAGACGGATTCGGTCATGGCCGGTGCCCCCGGACGGACGGCGCGGCCCGCCTCACTGCACCCGCTCCAGCATCAGGTTGTCCGCGGCCTGGCGCCCGGTCTTGGCCAGGTCGTACCAGCGTCCCTCGATCTTGACCCGCACCACGTCGGCGGTGAAGTCGTTGTTGGTCCCGTGCACGTCGCACGACGAGAGCAGCCACGAGCCGACGCCGTAGACGTCGGCGGGCACCTTCAGCTCCTCGAACTGCCGGATCTTCGCCGGCGTGAACCCGCCCGTCACCGCGATGCGGACCTCCTTGCAGTACCGCTCGGCGATCGCCGCGTCCTCGCCGGTGAGCCCCCACCCCGCCCACTCCTGGTCGATCGCCTCGCGCATGAGGAACACGAGCCGCGGGTTCACCCCGCAGTCGAGCGCCTTGTCCCCGAGCGGCGGCACCGACACGTCGCGCAGGTTGGCCGAGGTGTCCGGCCGCACGCCGTAGAGCTTGAACTTCCGCGCCTCCTCCAGGTGCCCGGCCTTCACCAGGGGCAGGTAGCGCGTGAACAGGGCGCGGATCACCTGCCGCGACGTGCCCACGCAGTCGTTGCGGAAGTCCACCAGCGCGATGCGCGGGATGTCCGCGGGCATGGTGGCGGCCACGGCCATGGTGGCCTCCGCGGTGTCCCCCAGGAAGCAGGCGATCGCGGCGTGCGCCACCGTGCCGCCGCCCGCCCCGCCCCACCAGTCGCCCTGCGCGTCGGTGGACACGGACGCCGGCACGCTCTTGCCGAAGTTCTGGTTGAAGAGCTGCACCGCGACCTGGTACGCGTAGCCGTCGGCGGCCTGCACCTCGTGGGCGTCGAAGCGCGCGGGGAAGAAGAGCACCTGCTTCCCCTTGGCCGCCTTCAGCACCTCGTACACGTTGGTGGCCACGCGGCTGCCGCGGGTCAGCGCGCCGAGGGTGGGCGTCTCCAGGACGGCGAAGTCGCGGTAGCGCCCCCGCACCTTCATCACCGGCGTCACCGCCAGCACGTCGCCGTCGTAGGGCGCCTCCGTGCCGTCGTGCACCGCCCACACCTCGGTCTGGTCGAACGTGTTCACGAACGCGCCCGCCTCGTCGAAGTACCCGGTGCACTCGCGCAGCATGGCCAGCGCCTTGTCCACGCCCACCACCACGCAGGAGGGCTGCCGGCGCGGGAACCACTGCATCTCCACCTCGATGGAGCCCACCTCCACGTTGCGCACGTCCAGGTCGAGGTCGGAGAGGTCCGGCGCGCGGCCGCCGAAGCGGTAGCCCTGGCGCGCGAGCTGCGCCAGGGTGTGCACGATGTTGATGAAGTACTTGTCCGTGTACCAGCCCCCCCGCATGCGCTCCACGTCGAGCTTGAACACCGCGGGCGGCAGGCGGCGGCGGTCGAAGACGGTCATGCGCGGGGACGGCGTGAAATGGGGCGCACGCGAGGGAACGATTATAATTGCTCCCGTTCGAACGGCATGGACACGGCCCCGGCGCGGACGGACGGTGCGCTCTTCGGTCGCGGGCCCCACGTGGCGGCGCTCACCCGCTGGGCCTCGGTCGCGCTCGCGCTGGTCTCGCTCCTGTTCGTCTGGCACAGCCCGCTGGTCCGCCCCTGGCCCGCGCTCGCGGTGGGCGTGGCCTACGCCGCGTTCAGCCTGGCCAGCCAGCTCTGGGTGCGCCGCCACCCGCCGGCGCCGGTGCTGAAGACCGTCCACGACGTGGTGGACGCCGCCGCGGTGGGCCTCGGCGCGTACTTCACCGGCGGCCTGGCCGGCCCGGTCTGGCTCCTGCTCTACCCGCACGCGGTCGCGATCTCCGTGCGCGGCGGGCTGGCCCACGGGCTGGCGGCGGGCGCGCTCGACGCCCTGATCGTGACCGCGCTGAGCCGCGTGGACGGCCACCCGCTGGCGGTCTTCCACGCGCTGACCCTGCTCTTCTGCGCGGTCACCGCCGGCAGCACCGGCTCGTACCTGCGCGCGATCCGCCGCGAGCAGTCGCTCGCGGTGGACCGCCTCACCGCGAGCCAGGCGCGCTACCGGAGCATGGAGGAGTCGGCGAAGGCGCACGCGGAGCGCCTGCAGTCGCTGGTGGCGATCGGCCAGGGCGTGGTGGAGAGGCGGCAGCTCCGGGAGCTGCTGCCCCTGATCACGCACAGCGTGAACCGGGTGATGGCCACCGAGCACTGTGTCCTGTTCCTGCGCGAAGGCGACCGGCTGCACGTGGCGGCGCAGGAGGGGCTGGAGGACGAGGTGGTGCGCGCGTTCGAGGGGCTGCGCGCCGGCGAGAGCCTCTCGGGCTGGATCATCACCCAGGGCCGCGCGGTCGCGGTCACGGACATGCTGAAGGAGCCGCGCCTGCTCTTCGGGCCGATGGTCGAGCGCTTCCGCTACCGGTCGTTCCTGGGCGTGCCGCTGCGCCGCGGCGACGAGATCTTCGGCACGCTCGAGGTGGTGACCAAGGAGGAGCGCCGCTTCTCCGAGGACGAGCAGGCGGTGATGAGCGCGTTCGCCGACCAGGCGGCGGTGGCGATCGAGAACGCCCGCCTGCTGGAGGAGGCGCACGCGCGCGTGACCGAGGTGGTGGAGGCGAACCGCCGGCTCGAGGAGCTGAACCGCCTGCGCCAGCAGTACCTGCGCAACGTGAGCCACGAGTTCCGCACGCCGCTGACCGTGATCAAGGGGTACACCGAGTTCCTGCTCGAGGGCCCGCCCGAGGGCGAGTCGCTGGAGGACGTGCTGCGCGTGATGGCCGAGAGCTGCGACCGGCTGATCGAGATGGTGGACACCCTGATCGACGTCGGGCGCATCGAGCGCGAGGACGCGCAGCGGCTGCTGCAGATCCAGGCCCTCGACCTGCGCGAGGTGACCGCGGCGTCGGTGGAGGTGCTGCGCCTCAGCGCCCAGAAGAAGAACGTGGCCGTGCACCTCGACTTCCCCGTGGCGGCCATCGGACTCGAAGGCGACGGCAGCCTGCTCCACCAGGTGGTGCGCAAGCTGGTGGACAACGCGGTCAAGTACAGCCCCGCCGGCGCGCGGGTGGTGGTGCGCGGGCGCCAGGACGGGGAGGACGTGGCGCTCGAGGTCGAGGACAGCGGCGCCGGCATCGCGCCCGAGCACCTGCCCCGCATCTTCGAGAAGTTCTACATGGTGGACGGCGGGATCAACCGCCGCGTGGGCGGCACCGGCGTCGGGCTCTACCTGGTGCGCGAGATCGTCCGGCTCCACCACGGCTCGGTGGCGGTGCGCAGCCGGCCCGGCGAAGGCAGCGTGTTCTCCGTGCGGCTGCCGCGGCGGTTCCCCGGGCCTTCCGGCGCGGCGGCGCCGGCTTGACCGCGCGGGTGGCCCTGGCGGCGCTGCTGGCCGCCGCGATGGCCTCGGCGCAGCCGCCGGCGGAGGCGCCGGCCCCCTTCCCCGCCACCGCCGTCGAGCTGACCGAGCGGCTGCAGGCGGCCTGGAACGCGCGCGACCTGCCCGGCTACCTGTCGCTGTGGACGTTCGGGAGCGAGGCCGAGCGCGAGGAGGAGGCGCAGGAGGCGCGCACGCACTTCGGGTCCGACCGCACGGAGCTGAAGGTGTCGCGTCCGCCGGCGCCGGAGCGGGCGCCGGTGTCGGCCGCCGCGCAGGTCTTCACGGTCACGGAGCCGCGCGGGCGCGTCGAGCAGTGGCTCTTCCGGCTGCAGGGGGGGCCCTCGGGCTGGACGGTCCGCGCCCGCGACGTGGTCGGGCGCATCGACAACCTGGTGCACCTCGCGCTCGACCCGCAGCCGTTCCGGGCGGCCGGGCTGCGCCTGCAGCTCGAGGACTTCGAGCTGGAATGGCGCCGCGGCGCGCTCTTCTCCGCCCCGCCGACCCTCGGGCCCACCCTGCTCCTCTTCGTGGGCGAGGGCATCGCGCACGTGCGTCCGCGGCCGGAGGCCGAGCGGGCGCAGCTCCAGCAGTTCGCCGGACGCGAGGCCCTGGCCACGCCGGTCACGGCCGCGCTGGTGCGCATCCACCCGGCCGACCTGCGCCGGGTGCTCGGGGCGGCGCGGCTCGAGCCGGATCCGTCCGGGGCGCGCTACCTCGACGCCGCGCGCCGGTTCTACGGCGATCAGGCGGACCGCTCGTTCGTGCTCGACGCGAGCCTGCCCGGCTCGCCCTGGTGGCTGCTCCCGGGGCTGGGCGACGCCTCGGTCACCTTCCGCACGCGACGGCACGGCACGCTGACCTACGCGCTCAGCACGGCGGAGCCCGAGAGCGTCAGCCTGTTCGACCGCGCGAAGCGGCGGCAGATCCTGCTCTACCCGGCCGCGGGCGGGACCACCAGCTACAACGAGGACGAGCGGCGGGAGTTCGACCTGCTGGACCTGGACCTCGCGGTGCGCTTCGAGCCCTCGCGGCGGCTGGTGGCGGGAGCGGCCGTCCTGCGCGTCCGGCTGCTCGGCGCCACGCCCACCATCCGCCTGCGCCTGCACGACGACCTGCGCGTGGAGTCCATCCACTCTCCGCTGGTCGGCGACCTGCTGTTCTTCCGCGTGCGGCACCAGGACACCGTGATGGTGTCGCTGGGCGCGCTGGCCACCGCCACCGGCGACCTGACGCTCACCGTGCGCTACGCGGGCGTCCATTCGCCGGCCGAGGTCGAGGACGAGGTGGTGCAGATCCGCGCGGAGACCCCGGACCAGGAGATTGCCCTGGAGGACGTGCTCGTGTACACGAACCGCACCGCGTGGTACCCGCGGGGCGGGATCGACGACTACGCGCTGGCCACGCTGCGCTTCGACGTTCCCGTCGGCTACACCGTGGTGGCGGGAGGACGGCGCACGCTCGCGCGTGCCGAAGGCAACCGCGCGCGCGTGGAGTACGAGCAGCGGCAGCCGGGCAAGTACATCTCGGTGGCGGTCGGGCGGCTGTACGACCTCGGCCGGCGCGAAGACGGCCCGGTCGCACGGCACGGCTTCGCGGTGGGCCGCACGCGCAGCGAGGCCGCGGACGTGATGGCCCTCTCCGGAGAGATCCTCGCGTTCTACACCGAGCAGTTCGGCCCGTGCCCGTATCCCGAGCTGAACCTGGCCGTGATCGAGGGCTTCGCCCCGGGCGGCCACAGTCCCCCGGGCCTGGTGGTGCTCGTGGTGCGGCCGCTGCTGCTGCGGCGCAGCCTGCGCGACGACCCCTCGAACTTCTCCGACGTGCCCGGCTTCTTCCTGGCCCACGAGCTCGCGCACCAGTGGTGGGGCCACGGCGTCTCCGGCCAGAACTACCACGAGCGCTGGATCTCGGAAGCGTTCGCGCAGTACGCCGCCGCGCTCTGGGTGCGCCACCGGCACGGCGAGCGCGTGTTCCGCGACATGATGACGCGGATGGCGCGCTGGGCTCTCCGCATGGAGCGGTTCGGGCCCATCCACCTGGGCCACCGCCTCGGGCACCTCAAGGGCGACCCGCAGGTCTACCGCGCGATCGTCTACGACAAGGGCGCCTACGTCCTCCACATGCTGCGGGGGGTCGTCGGGGACGCCGCGTTCCGCCAGGCGCTGTCGCGCTTCCAGGCGGAGCACCGGTACGGCAAGGCGGGCACCGCGGACCTGCGCGGCGCCCTCGAGCAGGCCTCCGGCCGCGGACTGAGCCTCTACTTCGACGCCTGGGTGCACGGCACGCGCATGCCGCGGGTCACGTTCCGCACGCGCAGCGCGCCTGCGCCCGAGGGCGGCGGCCGCACCACCACGATCGACGCACGCGCGGAGGACCTGCCCGGGCCGGTGCCGCTGCTGGTGACGCTCACCGCCGGCGACGCGCGGCGCGAAGAGGTCGTGACGCTCGCCCAGGGAGCCAACACCTGGACGTTCAAGACGGCCTCCGCGGCGCGGGTGGAGCTGAACGCGGACCGGGGCCTGCTGGCGCGGATCGAGAAGGACTGAAGCGGCGCGCCGCCCGGGCGGGCGGCCCTAGCGGTAGCGGTTGCGGCGGCCTTCTTCTTCGAGGTTGGCGACGGTCTGCTCGGCCTGCGCGAGCGCGGTCTTCGTCTTCTCCAGGTGGCCGACCAGCGAGGCCCGGTTCGGTCCGTAGATCGAGCGCGTGTCGTTGAGCTCGGCCTGGATCTGCTCCTGGCGCGTGCGCAGGCTGGCCACGTTCGCCTGCGCGTCCAGGAGCTTCTGCCGCCACTGCGCCTGCTGCTCCGCGCGCAGCTCGTCCTCGGTCTTCTGGGGCGGGGCCGCCGGCCCTCCCGCCGGGTTGGCGGCGGGCGCGGCCGTTCCACCGGCCTGCTCGCTCGACGCGGTGGCCGCGACCTCGTAGGCGGCCGGCTGCGAGACGGTCCCCGCCGTCCGCCGTCCGCGCAGCTCGTCCTCGGTGATGACCTTGGCTGCCGGCCGCTTGCCCGCCTCCTTCTCCCGGCGGGCCTTCTCCCGGGCGGCGATCTCGCCCAGGCTCTGGGCGGAGGCCGGGGCCGCTGCGACGGCCACGAGGGCGGCGAGTGCGAAGAGGCGCATGTCGAACCTCGGGGCCCGGAGACCGGGCCTCAGCGCGCGGATTATACCCCCCGCCCCGGAGAGGACGAGTGTGCATCCGGTCACGTCCGGACGCCTGTGTTATCGTCCGTCGGGGGCCCCCGGGAGGCGTTCTGGTCGTCGGGCTGGGCATCGACATCGTGGAGCTGGACCGGGTCGCGCGCTCGCTGGAGCGCTGGGGCGACCGCCTGGTGGCGAAGCTGATGGACCCGGACGAGGCCTCCCTCCTCCCCGCCGACCCCGCGCTTCGCGCCCGGGCGCTCGCGCTCTCGATCGCCGCCAAGGAGGCGGCGAGCAAGGCGATCGGCACCGGGTGGAGCCGCGGCGTGCGCTGGCGGGACGTGGTGGTCACGCCCGGCCCGCCCCCGGGGATCCGCCTGTCGGGCGAGGCGGTCGCGGCGGCGCGCCGGCTCGGCTCGGCCGGGCGCGCCACGCTGCAGCTCGAGGTGCGCGGTGAGCTGGCCCTGGGCGAGGTGCGCCTGATCGCATGAGGCTGCTCGCCCCCGAGCCCTGGCGGCGCAACGAGCAGGTGATGGTCGCCACGGTGTTCGTGGTCTTCACCGGCTTCGCCTTCGTGCTGCCGTTCATGGCGCTCTACGTCCGCGAGCTGGGCGTCGCCGATGCGAGCGCGGTCGCGCTGTGGGCCGGCGTCCTGATCGGGGTCGCGCCGCTGGTCGCCGGGCTGATGGCGCCGGTGTGGGGCCGGCTGGCCGACCGGTACGGCCAGAAGCGCATGGCGCTGCGCGCGGTCGGCTCGTACGTGGTCCTGCTCCTGCTCTCCGCGGTCGTCAACGACGTCTGGCAGCTCTTCGTGCTGCGGGTCGGGATCGGCTTCTTCGGCGGGCTGGGGCCGCTGGCGCTGGCGATGGCCACCGCGCGCGTGCCGCCGGAGCACACCGGGCGGGCGGTCGGGTCCATCCAGGCCGCCCAGATCCTCTCCGCCGCGGTGGGACCCCTGGTCGGCGGCGTGCTCGCCGACGTCATCGGGATCCGGTGGACGTTCGTGGTCACCGCCGCGGCCTGCGTGGGAGCGCTCGTGCTGGTGGCCGCCCATTACGACGAGGCGCTTCCCGCGCGGCGGGAAGCGGCCGCGCCCCGCGGGACGTTCGGCGACGTGCTCCGCCTGCCGGGCGTGGCGGCGCTGCTGGCCGTGCTGTTCCTGGTCAACTTCGTCGGCCGGTCGTTCACTCCGGTGCTGCCGCTGCACCTGCACCAGCTCGACGTGCCGGCGAGCCGGCTCGCCCTCTCGACCGGCGCGGTGATCTCCGCGTATTCGGTGGCGGCGGCGGTGTCGGCATCCACGCTCGGGAAGGCCAGCGGCAAGCACCCGCCCCGCGCGCTGCTCGCGGGGAGCCTGCTCGCCGGCGCGCTGACCGTGCTGCCGATGGCGCTGGTCGCGACGTACGTCCCGTTCCTGGCCCTCGGGATCGTGCTGGGGCTCGCCTCCGGCGGGTGCCTGACGCTCTCCTACACGATGGGGGGCCTGATGGTCCCGGCCGAGCGGCGCACGCTGGCCTTCGGGTTCTTCTCCGGGGCGGCGCTCTTCGGCGGCGCCATCGCCCCCACCGTGGCCGGATACGTGGCCCGCTTCGACCTGCGCACGATTTACTACCTCGACGCGGCGATCTTCCTCGCGCTCTCGCTCGCGCTGCTACCGGGCCTGGCCGCCGCGGTGCCCCGCGTCTCGCCCGCTTCGCCCCCGCCCGAGGGCTGAGCTACGATCACCCCGATGCGCACGCTGGCCGCGTTCGCGCTCGGCACCGCCGTCCTCGGCGCGGACGGCGCCGGTTCCCTGCGCGTGCGCGCGTCGGCGGTGGTGGCGCCGTGCGTGGAGGCCGCGGCGCGCGCCTTCGCGGCCCCGGCCGCCCGGATCGAGGTGGAGGTCGCGCCTTCGCTCACCGCGGGCCCCGCGGACGTGATCGTGGGCAGCGGGGTCGAGCTGACCCGCGCCCTCGAAGGGGGCGCGGCGGACGCGAACACCGACCTCGACGTCGCGCGCGTCCCGTGGGTGATCCAGGTGCGCGGCGGCGGCCGCGCCGTGCGCAGCGCGGCGGACCTCACCGGCGCCGGCATCGAGGTGGCCGTGCCCGACAGCCCCGCCGCCTACGACGCTCTGCGCTGGGCGCGCGCGGCGACGGGAGGACGAGCCCGGCCGGCGTCCGAGCGCGAGCTGCGCGCGGCGGCGGTCGTGGTCGTCCCCCTGTCGCTCGCCGGTCCGGGCGAGCGCGTCGCGACGGACGTGCCGCCGCTGATCGCGCGCGCGGCGCTGGGCGCGGAGACGGCCCGCCGCGCGGAGGCGCAGGCGTTCCTGGCGTTCCTCGGCTCGGAGCCGGGCCAGAAGGCCTTCGCCGCGTGCCGGGCGGCGCCGTGAACGTCACCTGCCACCACTGCGGCCACGCGGTCCACCTCGAGGCCGCGATCCAGCGGACCGACTCGTGTCCGTCGTGCTACTCGGACCTGAAGTGCTGCCTCAACTGCGCCTTCCACGACCCCGGCCGCGACAACCAGTGCGCCGACCCGGCCGCGGAGTGGGTGCCGGACAAGTCGAAGGCGAACTTCTGCGAGTTCTTCGCCACGCGGCGGGCTGCCGGCCCGCCCGCGGCCGCCAAAGCCTCGGCGCGGTCGGCGTTCGACAGCCTCTTCAAGAAGTAGTCGGCCGACGGCGGTACCGGAAGGTGCCGGAACGGTGCCGGAACGGAATCGGGACGGGGCCGGTGCCGCCGGTATGCCCCTACTCAACTGGCGTCGGCGCCAGCGGATGGGCCTCGTGGATGTGCTTCCTCACCAGCTTGAACTCCGCGATCAGCGGCAGGTGGTCCGAGGCCACCAGCGCCCGCCGCGTGCGGTGCAGCTGCAGCGCCTGCAGCTCGAGCGTGTCGTCGTGGTAGATGTGGTCGAGGTGCATGAAGGGCAGCACGCCGGGGTAGGTCCGCCGGCGGCGCAGGTGCTTGCGGATGTCCACGCTCTTCAGGTGCGACCCGAGCAGCCGCGTGGTGAGCCCCGGCGTCCACTCGTTGAAGTCGCCCAGCAGCAGGCGCGGTCCGGTGAGGCCGGCCTGGCGGAGGATCTCGGCGTCGGCGAGGCGGCGGCCCTGGTGGCGGCGCTCGAGGAAGTCGGTGCCGAGGTGGACGTTGAACACGTGCACCACCGCTCCCTGGACGTCCACGTCGATGTGCAGGCAGCCGCGGCGCTCGTACCCCTCGACGCTGAGGTCGTAGTTCTTCACCACCCGCATCGGGAAGCGCGACAGCACCACGTTGCCGTAGGCGGCCCCGCGGAGCTTGCGGTTCTCGCCGAGCAGGTAGTTGAGCGCGAGCGTCTCCGCGATGTAGCGGGCCTGGTTCTTCTCGGGGACGCCGTCCTCGCGGCTCACCACCTCCTGCAAGGCGATGATGTCCGCGTCCACCTCGCGCAGGACCTCCACGATGCGGGAAGGCCGGGTGCGGCCGTCGAGGCCGCGGCAGCGGTGGACGTTGTAGGTGACCACGCGCAGCTGCGGGCCCATGTCTCTTCCCACCTTAGGGCCCGTTCGCGGCGACCGTCAACTGCGCGGCCGAGACCACGCGGTTGCGGCCGCCCTGCTTGGCGGCGTAGAGCGCACGGTCGGCGGCGGCCAGGAGCGCGGCCGGCTCCGCGCCGTCGCGCGGCCACACCGCGGCGCCGAAGCTGGCCGTGACCGCGAGCCGGGCGCCCTCGAAGCTCAGCCGCTCCCGCTCGAGCGCGTGGCGCACGCGCTCCGCCATCTTCAGCGCGCCGCCCTCGTCGCTGCCCGGCAGGATCACCGCGAACTCCTCGCCACCGTAGCGCGCGGGCAGGTCGCCCTTGCGCAGCGTGCGCCCGAAGAGGCGCGCCACCGCGGCCAGGGCCGCGTCGCCGGCCGCGTGGCCGTGGGTGTCGTTGAGCTTCTTGAAGTGGTCCACGTCCGCGAGCAGGACGGCGAGCCGGCCTCCCTGGCGGTCCTCGCGCGCGATCGCGCGCAGGAGATGGTCGTCGAAAGCGCGCCGGTTGAAGAGGCCGGTCAGGGCGTCGTGCTCCGCCAGCTCCTTGTGGCGCTCCTTGATCAGGATGCCGGAGAGGGTGGCCGCGGCCTGGTTGGCCAGGATCCCGAGCACGCGCGCGGCGGACGCGGTGAAGGCGCCGCGGCGGCCCGTGAGCACCAGCGCCCCCAGGTTGCGGTCGCGCGCGCGCAGCGGCACCGCCAGCAGCGACTCGGCGCGCGCGGCCCCTTCGTCGAGCACGAGCACCGGCATGTGCTCGCGGGCGGTGGCGACGTGGTCGAGCAGGAAGGGCTCCTCCGCGCTGCCCAGCACCCACGCGGTCCAGGTCTTCTCCACGCGCGCCACCTCGCGGCCCTGGAACTCCGCGGCCCAGCCCGACGTGCTCTCCAGCCGGTAGCGCGTGGCCGCCTCGTCCATCACCGCCACCGCCGCCGCCTCGAACGGCACCAGCTCCTCGGCCGAGCGCACCAGGTGCCGGTGCACGTGCGCCGGCTGCGTCATCACCGCCAGCTTCCGCGAGACGTCGTAGGCGGCCTTGGTCTCGACCTCCATCTCCTCGCGCCGCTGCGCGGCGCGCGCGCGCACGATCGCGTCGCCGGCCAGGCCCGCGAAGGCGGCGAGCAGGTCGGGCTCGCGCCCGGTCAGCGACTGGACCTCGAGCCGGTCGGCCACCAGCACGCCGGCGACCGCGTCGCCGGTCCACACCGGCACCGCCAGCAGCGAGCCGACCTTGATCCGCCCCCGGTAGTACGGCAGCTCCGAGAGCAGGCGCGGGAAATCGGTCGCGTAGAAGGGCTGGCCGCGGTCGAGCACGAACGCGAACGGGTCCTGGCCGAGCGGCATCACGGCGTCGCGGTCGATGGCCGGCGGCCCGTCGCCCGCGCGCAGGTAGGCCTGCTCGCGGTCCCGGTCCACGGCGAAGTAGCAGACCGCGTGCGCGCCGAGCGACGCGCGGGCCACCGCGGCCAGGCGTCCCAGGTCGTCGTGCAGCTCGCGGTCGCGCTCGACCTGGCGGCTGCGCCGCGCGTCCTCGGAGGCGCTGCGCAGGGTGTCCGACGGCCGCGGCAGGTCGCGGCCGGCGCTGGCCCGCTCGGCCTCCTCGAGGTGGTCGATCCCGTATTTCAGCCGGGCCAGCTCCGCGAGCGTGGCGCTCAGCCGCCGCTTCTCGCCGAGCAGCGCCAGGCTCACGGCGGCGACCAGCCCCGTATACCCGGCGGCGGCCCCGAGCGCGCCCGGCCAGTCCGCGAAGCCGGCCCGCGCCACGTCGGCGATCGCGAGCAGCGAGGCCAGCGCCGCCACCGCGAGCGCGAGGGCCTGGCTCTCGGCGACCGCGGCCGCCGCCACGGGCACGGCGAGCAGCGGCCAAACCGGCCAGCCCAGAGGCGCCAGGAGCTGGCCGATGCCGTCCAGGGCGAGCACGAGCAGCGCGTGCAGCGCGAGGTGCTCGCTCGCGCCGCGGCCGCGCAGGCTGGCCAGCAGCGCCGCGGCGCTGACCCCGATACCCAGCAGGACGACGAAGACGAGGCGCACGCGCGGCGAGGCGCCGCCCGGAGCGAGCGGCCGGGTCAGCGCGAAGGCGGCGAGCAGGACGGCCAGCCCGAGGGTGGCCTGGCCCGCGCGCCAGCGCACGCGCACGTCGAGCAGCGGGCCGCGCGCGGGGGCGGGCGTCTCGGCATTGCGGCGGGCGGCGGGGTCTTCCGGGCGGGCGCCCTCAGGCACCCGGCCCCGCGTTGCGGCCGAGGACCAGCGCGTACGCCACCAGGTCCTCCTCCGTCAGGCCGAGCCGCTCGAGATGGCTGTAGTAGTTGCGGATGCCGTCGAGGTGCTGCGAGACCAGCGCCTTCTTCTCGCGCACCTCCTTCACGAGCCGCAGCAGGAGCTGCACGAGCTGCGGCGTCACCTCGACGCCCTCCGCGGACAGCTCCTCGCGGTGCCGCGCCAGCACCGCCTCGATCGCCATCGCGCCCGAGTGCTTGCCGAACAGGAAGCGCATGCGGCCGCCCACGGTCTCGGGCTCGATCACCTGGTAGATCGCGGGATGGATGGTGATGCCCGCGGTGTGGATGCCGGTCTCGTGGCTGAAGACGTTGTGGCCGATCACGGGCTCGGTGGCGCCGACCGGGATGCCGCTGAACTCCTCGACCTTGCGCCGCAGCGCCCAGAGCATGTCGTAGCGGAAGCCGGG
>DATBIZ010000207.1:0-2865 GCA_036556645.1 Vicinamibacteria bacterium
TACTTCGTGCTCGCCGACCACCCGCCCGAGGTGTGCGAGCCGCGCACGCCGTTGACCTACTCGAACTTCAAGATCTGGCGCGTGGAGCGCGGCGGGCGCTTCAACCTGCGCAACCGGCCGGTGGCGGGCTACTACCTGCGCAGCGTCGAGGGCGGCGCGATCACGCGCAACCCCTACTGACGGCCGGCGGCGTCGCCGGGGCTACTCGTCGGGCTGCGGCTGCGGCGGAGGCGGCGGCACCGGCAGGTTCGGGATCGGCAGCGCCTGCTGGATCGGCGGCGCCACCGGCGCGAACGGCGAGACCGGGTAGGCGGGGCCGGGCATGACGATGGCCGGCACGTTGACCGCGGGCGCGCCCTGGCCCGGCGTGGGCGCGGGCGGCTCGAACAGGCCGCCCGGGCGCTCCATCCTCTCGCGCGCGGGGCGGAAGGGCCGGTCCGGCCGGTTCTCGGGAACCGCCATCGGCTCCTCCTCCTCGGCCATCGCCTCGTCGTCCTCGATCGGCGGCGGCGGCGCCATCACGCGCGGGGCCGGGGGGTCGGGGGCGGGCCGCGCGGGAACCGATCCTCCCTTGGCCGCGATCAGCAGCAGCGTGCGGACCTCCTGGCCGGTCGCGTCGAGCTGCAGCGCGTAGTTCACGCCGAGGCCCTCGAGCACCGACAGCACGGCCTGGGCGGGCGTCGCCGCCTGCACGGTGGCGGTGACGAGCTGCCGGGGGGGAGCGCCCTCGTAGGTGACGCGCATCTGGGTCTGCCGCGCCATCCGGTCGAGCACTTCCGAGAGCGGCGCGCTGCGCGCGGTCACGTCCAGGCGGCCTTCGCGCACCGCGACCTGCACCTCGGCCGACACCGGCGCCGCGAGCAGCGCCAGGCCGCCCACCCACGCGCAACGGACGATCGCAGGACGCGGCATACCTGCACTGTACGGCGACAGGCGGGGGGCTGTAAAGCCCGGACTTCGGCGGCTACTGGGAGGCGAGGCGGGCCGGGCGGGCCTCCGGCAGCGACACCTCGTCGAGCTGCGCCAGCGCCCGCGCTCGGGCCTCTTCGAAGGCCGGCCGCAGGGACGCCGAGAGCGGCTCCGGCGGCGGCGGCTGGATCGTCAGCGGGTTCACGAACACGCCGTCGCGGAGGGTGCGGTAGTCGAGGTGGGGGGCGGTGGACAGGCCCGTCGTGCCCACGTTGCCGATCAGCTCGCCCTGCTCCACGCGCTGGCCGGCCTTCACGTGGATCCGCGAGAGGTGGCCGTAGAGGGTCTGGATGCCGCGCCCGTGCCGCAGCTTCACGGTCTTGCCGTAGCCGCCGTGCCAGCCCGCCTGCACGACCAGCCCGTCCGCGGCCGCGCGCACCGGCGTACCCGACGGCGCCGCGTAGTCCACGCCGAGGTGCGGCCGGAAACGCTTCAGGATCGGGTGGAAGCGCGCACGGCTGAAGCGGGAGCTGATGCGGCTGAACTTCAGCGGCGAGCGCAGGAACGTCTTGCGCAGGGGCACCCCTTCCGGCGTGTAGTACTCGGCCCGGCCGGTGCCCTCGAAGCGCACGGCGCGGATCGCCCGCGGCCCCCGCTGCAGCTCGGCGGAGAGGATGGGCCCGTAGCGCGCGAACGTCCCGTCGAGGTACATCTTCTCGACCACCACCCGGAACGAGTCGCCGCGCTGCAGCTCGGTGTTGAAGTCCACGTCCCACTCGAAGATCTGCGCGAGGTCGAGCGCGAGCTGCGGCTCCTCGCCCGTCTCCTCCACCGCGCCGAACAGGCTCGAGGTGATCACGCCGGCCGCGCTCTCCGTGCGCGTCTCGTAGCTCTTGGTGAGGAGCTGGGCCTCCAGGCCGTCGCCGTTGCGGTGCACGCGCAGGGTGCGCAGCTCGTCGATCACGTAGCTGAACGCGAGCAGGCCTTCCGCGCCCACGGTCACGTCGAAGGCGTTGCCGACGGACAGGCGCGCGAGGTCGTAGATGGGGCGCGCCGTGCGCACGAGGTCGTGCACGCCGCGCGGGGTGAGCAGTTGGCCCAGCGCCTTCTCGAGCGTGCCGTTGCGCGAGACGCTGCCGCGCAGGACCGTCAGCGACACCGGAGCGGCGGCCACCACCGCGGGTGCGAGGCCGGAGGGGCTCGGGGGATCGACCATCATCAAGGGCTGGGGGACGAGAAGGAACCCTAGCGCACCGATCCCACTGAGCCGTCTCATCCGGTACACCTCGTTTCCCGAAGGCCGGACCGACACCGGCACGAATCGCGCGTGAGTATACGGAACGATATACGGCCGTCAAGGAGTTTTTCCTTGCGCGGGCTCACCGGAGTGTCCGCGCGCACTGCGCGGACAGTAACCTCAGGCGCGATCGAGGTGCGCGGCGTCGGAGTCGCCCATCTCGACACGGCCGGTTGGGAAGTACTCCTTCCAGCGGCGCGTGACCGTGCCCGCGGTCCTCTCGTCGCAGAACAGCTCCGCCGGGAAGCCGGGCTTGACGCGCGCATCGATCAGGATCGGCGGATCGTAGGCGACATGGTTGCGCAGGAGGGTCCGTTTGGCCGCGTAAATGTCAGCCGCCGGCTCGAAGCGCGTGAACGTCGTCCAGAGGAAGTTGATCGGGCTCCGCGCCGCGCGCGCCGGCTCGTCGGTGAGGACGAGCAGCGGCCAGGCAGCGAAGGCGGGATGCGCGGCCAGGCGCTCCGCCGCCGCCGGTTGCGCGGCGTAGGACGGCCCGCCCACGACCAGGCACCCGGCGCAGAACACGCGCACGTCGCTCACGCCCGCGGGCATCGTGGCTGCGCTGAACTGCCGCGGCAGCTCGCGCACGGGATCGCCCAGACCAAGCCATACGCCCTTCGACCCTTCGTTCACCGTGGGCCCCGAGTAGTCGAGCGTGT
>DATBIZ010000208.1:0-14672 GCA_036556645.1 Vicinamibacteria bacterium
CGGTCACGACCTTGTTCAGGCCGAACAGCGCGACGACCGTCCCCGCGAGCACCGCGCCGCGCCGGAGCGACTCCCGGAACCCGCGGCGGAGCTCGGCGCGCGCGACCAGCAAGGGCTCGACACCCAGCGGCAGCGCCAGCCAGAGGTTGTACGGCTTCGAATAGGTGGCGATCCCCAGCAGCACCGCCGCGGCCAGGGGCCGCTGCCGGCGCCAGGCCACCAGCCCGGCGGTGATCAGGAACAGGTTGAACACCTCCGGCTGGGGCCAGAAGAGGTACACGGGCGTGACCGTGGCCAGGAACAGCGCGAGCGCGACCGCGAGGGCCCGCGCCGGCGCGGTGCGCCGGACCAGCTCGGCGTAGGCGAGCGCCAGCGCACCGGCCAGGAAGGCCGCGTTGGCGAGCAGCAGCCCGCGCGTCCCGAACAGCTTGACGAACGGCGCGGCGGCCACCGGGTACGCGAACGCCTTCGCGTAGTAGATGCGCGGCTCGTCCTTCGCCACCCGGCGCAGCCACGGGAACCGCGGCACGAGCTCCCAGCCGCCGCTCGCCCTCTTCAAGAAGATGCCCTGCGGCCCGGTCGGGAACTCACGGCGCGTGCGGAACACGTCGCGCGCCTCGTATTGCAGGTCGCCGTCGGCGGCCAGGCTCCAGGCCATTCCGTGGTACGTCGCGCCGTCCGACCAGAAGGACGGGATCCGCGCCGCGGCGCCCGCCGCGACCAGCGCCGCGCCCACGGCCGCGATCGCGACCCAGCCCGCGCGGGTGCTCAGAGCCATCCCGCCTCCCGGTAGGCGCGCGCGGTGCGGGCCACGCCCTCGTCCACGCCGACCCGCGGCGCGTAGCCGAGCATGCGCCGCGCCTTCGCGATCGAGAACGCGCGGCTCTTCGTCCAGAACTCCACCCGGCGCCGGTGCAGCGGCGGCTCGAGGCCGAGCGGCACGCACACCGCCTCCACGAGCGCGCCGGCGAGAAAGAGCGGCGCGGCGGGGACGCGGAACGGCAGCACCCGCCCGCCCGTGTGCCGCGCGATCGCCGCCGCCAGCTCCCGCTGGCTGACGTACTCCGGCCCCGCGACGATGAAGGCCTCCCCCACCGCGGCCGGATGCTCGAGCCCGAGCCGGTAGGCGTCGAGCAGGTCGTCGATGTAGACCGGGTGGTAGAACGCGCGGCCGCTGCCCACGATCGCGTACCGGCCGCGGGCGATCGCGCGGAACAGCTTCAACAGGCGCGTCTCGCCGGGCCCGTAGATGGCGCCCGGGCGCAGCACGGTCACGGGCAGGCCGCGCTCGCGGTGGAACGCCAGGGCGCGCGCCTCGGCCTCGGCCTTGGTGGCCTGGTAGACGTCACCGGGCGCGAGCGGCGACGACTCGTCGGCCGGCGGGTTCTTCACGTCGCCGTGCACGCCCACCGTGGAGGTGTGGACGAAGCGCCGGACCCCGCCGCGCGCCGCCGCCTCCAGCAGCCGCTCCGTCCCCCCCACGTTGACTTCGCGGTAGTAGGCGTCCGGATGGCCCGCGGTGCGGTAGACCGCGGCCACGTGCACGACCGCGTCGCAGCCGTCCACCAGCCGCCCGGCGGCCGCGCTCTCGCGCAGGTCGCCCTCGACCCACGTCACGCCCGCGGCCGCCGGCCGGCGCGACGACGCGCGGGCCAGCGCCCGGACCTCGTGGCCGTCGGCGAGCAGGCGCTCCAGCAGGCGCCCGCCGGTGTAGCCGGTCCCGCCGGTCAGCGCCACCTTCGTCAGGTCTGCGTCCTCACTCCGCGCCGGCCGTCGTCGAGCGCCTCGCCGCAAGTGAATTCCGGCTCGCCGACAGAGGTGACGCTCCGCTCGGAAAACGCAACGGAGCGAGTCTACCGCGGGGGTACGGCCGCGCCGGTAACCAGCGGGCGGGCGCCACGGCGCGAGGCGAGCTCGTGGAAGAGGAACCGGTAGCGCGCCAGGCTGTCGCGCGCGTCGAAGCGCTCGCAGGCCACCAGCCGCGCGCCCTCGCCGAGCGCGCGGCGCCGCGCCGGGTCGCGCAGCAGCGCGCGCAGCGCGTCCGCGAGGGCGGCCGTATCACCGGGCGCCACGAGCACGCCGCCGCGGCCGTCCCCGAGCACGTCCACGATGCCGCCGGTGCGCGAGGCCACGCTGGGCAATCCGCAGGCGGCGGCCTCGAGCAGCGAGATGCCGAGCGCCTCGAACACGGACGGGAACGCGAACACGTCCGCCGCGCGCAGCGGCTCCGACACGTCGTCGAGCCGGCCGGTGAACGTGACCCGCTCGCCGAGGGGGGACGCGCGCTCGCGCAGCGCGTCCTCGATCGAGAGCGCCTGGCCCTCCCCGGAGCCCACCAGCACGAGGCGGGCCCGCGGCTCCTCGGCCGCGGCCGCCGCGAACGCGTCGAGCAGCGCCTCCAGGCCCTTGCCGCGCAGGAGCCGGCCCGTATAGATGACGACCAGCGCGTCGTCGGGCCAGCCCAGCCTCCGCCGCAGGGCCGCGCGCTCCTCCGGTGTGGCGGGGCGGAAGCGCTCGGTGTCCACCCCGTGCGGGTTGTAGAGGATCTTCTCGGGCGGCACGCCCGCCTCCGCCATCTCGCGCTGGATGGCGCGCGACATCGCCACGAACGCGTCCGCGTCCCGCAGCAGCGTGTTGCGCAGCGCGGTCGCCTCCCGCACGGCGCGGCGCGGCCAGGGCCGGTCGTACCGCGTCCCCCAGGTGTAGACCTCGCCGGAGAGCTCGCCGTTGACCTCGGGCTGCATCACCGCCGCGCACCCGGCCGCCCGCGCCGCGAAGAGGCCGGGCAGGCCGAGCACGCGCGTGGCGCGCACGACCAGCACGTCGTGACGGCGCGCCTCGCGGGCAGCGGCGCGCAAGGCCCCCGGCGCCATCAGGTACTTGCCGCGCCGGGACGGCCCGGCCGGCCCGACGCGCAGCACGCGCACGCCGTCGAGCGTCTCCGCGCGCGGCCAGCCCGCCTGGGAGCGGCGCGTGATCACGGTGGCCGGCATCTGCGACGCGGCCAGCGCGCGCGACAGCTCGCGGAGGTGGCGCTCGCCGCCGCCGAGCACGGGATGGAACGACTCGGCGAGGAAGAGGACGCCCCTCAACGAGCGCGCGCGACGCGCTCGCCGGCCGTCTCCTCCGGCCGCGAGACTTCCTTCACCACGTAGGTGGGCTTGCCCTGGCTCTCGTGGTAGATGCGCACCAGCAGCTCGGCGAGCAGACCGTTCATCACCAGCATCACGCCCAGCCCGAGCAGGAACACGCCGGCGACCAGCAGCGGCCGGCCGCCGATCGCCTCGTCCTGCACGAACTTCACCCACGCGAGATAGGAGAGGACGGCCCCGCCCGCGGCCGCCGAGCCGAGGCCGAGCTTGCCGAACAGGTGCGCGGGGCGGCCGCCGTAGGCGACCAGGAACTTCACCGTGAACAGGTCCAGGAGCACGCGCAGGATCCGCCCGAAGCCGTATTTGCTCCGCCCGCGCGTGCGCGGGCGATGGTTCACCGGCATCTCGGCCAGCGCCACGCCCTGCCACGACGCCACCGCGGGGATGAAGCGGTGCATCTCCCCGTAGAGCCGCATCCCCTTCACGACCTCGTAGCGGATCGCCTTGAGGGAGCAGCCGTAGTCGTGCAGGCGCACGCCGGTGGCCCACGAGATCAGCCGGTTCGCGAGCCACGAGGGCACCCGGCGCGTGAGCGGGTCGCGGCGCTGGCGCCGCCAGCCGCAGACCATGTCGAAGCCCTTTTCGAGGCGCTCCACCAGCGCGGGGATGTCCGCGGGGTCGTTCTGCAGGTCCCCGTCCGAGGTCACCACGATCGCGCCGCGCGCGTGGTCGAAGCCCGCGGAGAAGGCGGCGGTCTGGCCGAAGTTGCGCCGCAGCCGCAGCACGCGCACGCGCGGGTCGCGCGCCTCGATCTCCCCCAGCCGCTGGAGCGTGCCGTCGCGCGAGCCGTCGTCCACGAGCAGCAGCTCGTACGGACGGCCCATCGGCTCGAGGGCGGCGGTCAGCTCGCGGTGGAGGTCGGCCACGTTGTCGGCCTCGTCGTAGAGCGGCACCACCACCGAGATGTCCGGCCGCACGTCCACTACCGACCCACCGCCAGCAGGTAGACCCAGTTCGCCAGGATCGCGGCCACGACCGCGACCCGCACCACGTGCCCCAGCGGCGGCGCCAGCTCGACGTCGAGCGCGCGGCCCCGTGGCACGAGCGCCAGGTCCGCGAGCGCCCAGGGGACGAGCCCGGCCACCCCCAGCGTGGCGAGGGGGTTCATGGCCAGCGCGCCCGCCACGTCCAGGTGGAACAGGTGCGCCAGCGCGCGGGTGGTGCCGCACGTCATGCACGCCCACCCGGTGAGGGCCTTGAAGGTGCAGATGGTCACCGGCAGCCCGTCGAGGCGCAGCAGGCCCACGAGAAACGTCGCCCCCAGGGCGATGCCGGCCAGGACCGCGCCGAGCGGGACGGCGCCCGGCCGGCCGCGCACGGCGACCCAGCGCCTCGGCGCGCCGAGCGCCTGCGAGGTCATCGGCCCGTCCCGAGGCCGGCCAGCATGCCGCCGGTGAAGCCCGCGAGCGCGCCCAGCGCCACGCAGCAGCAGCAGAACAGCACGAACGGGAGCGCCACCGCCGCCAGTGCCCTCAGCCCGGAGATCCGGTGTGCCGCGGACAGGCCGATCACCAGGAGGACGACGTAGTAGATGCCGCCGATCAGGTCGCCGCAGATCGGCACGATGCTGAACAGCGCGGCCGCCTCCGCGTAGGCCGCCACGCGCAGCGTCGCCTCGAACCCTCCGCCGGCGCCGCCGAGCAGCATCAGGCAGAGGTGCACGATCGCCGCCACCACGAACAGCATCACCGCGATCGCGATCGGGCCGAACAGGATCTGGCCGAGCAGGCCCATGCCGCTGCTCAACATGGGCATGAACCGGTCGAAGTCGCCGCCGCGCCCCCCCCAGCTCGCGCCCAGCGTCGAGCTGAGCACGAAGCGGTAGAGCCCCGACGCGATCAGGCCGATGTACCCGGCGAGCACGCCGTAGAACAGCGGCCCGCCGATGCCGCCCGTGACGGGCATCGCGCGGAAGAACGCGCCCGGGCCGGTGAGCACCTGCTGCGTCGTCTCGACGAACGCCGCCGCGAGGCCGACCTGCTGCCGGCGCTCCCAGGGCGGACCGCCCCCCGGCCCCGTGCCTCCCGCCGGCGGAACCTCCGCGGCGGGTGGCAACGGCGGGGGCGGCGGAGAGGCGCCGCCGGTGGACACGCCGCCGGGCTCGACCGGCTCGCCGACCGCGAGCGTGTCGTACCCGCACGCGGGGCAGAACCGAGGCGGCGGCTCCGGCAGCGGCTGCTGGCACCGCGGGCACTGGGTCATGGCTCGGGCAGTTTAGCCCGAATCGCCGGGTGGCCGGGTCCTGTCGGGCGTCGATATTCCGGGTGTTATAGTCGCGCCGTCATGGCCCAGGTCACCGTGGACGTCGTCGAGCACGTGGCGCGGCTCGCCCGCCTGTCGCTCACCCCCGAGGAGAAGGAGCGCTTCGCCCGCGAGCTGCAGGAGATCCTCTCGTACGCCGAGACGATCCAGGCGCTCGACACCGAGTCGGTGGAGCCGATGAGCCACGCCGCGGCCACCGGAGCGCTGCGCGACGACGACCCGCGCCCGGGCCTGGACCGCGAGCGCGTGCTCGCCGAGGCCCCCGACGCGGAGGCCGGCCTCTTCCGCGTGCCGCGCGTCATCGCCTAGACGATGCCGCCCCTGCACCGCCTGGACGCCACCGCGATCGCGCGCGCGGTGGGGGCGCGCGAGGCTTCCGCGGAAGAGGTCGCGCGCGCGCACCTCGATCGGATCGCGGCGCTCGACCCGTCGCTGCGCGCCTACCTGCGCGTGACTCCCGAGCGCGCGCTCGAGAGCGCGCGGCGCGTGGACGCCGCGGTCGCCGCGGGCCGGGCGCTTCCGCTCGCGGGCGTGCCGGTCGCGGTGAAGGACATCCTCCACGTGGAGGGCGTGCCGACCACGTGCGCGTCGCGCATCCTCGACGGCTACCGGCCGCCCTTCACCGCCGCCGCGGTGGAGCGGCTGGAGGCGGCGGGCGCCGTGGTGCTCGGCAAGACCAACCTGGACGAGTTCGCGATGGGCTCGTCCACCGAGAACAGCGCCTTCCACCCCACGCGGAACCCGTGGGACCCGCAGCGCGTGCCGGGCGGGTCGTCGGGGGGCTCGGCCGCGGCGGTGGCCGCCTCGCTGGCCTGCGTCGCGCTCGGCACGGACACCGGCGGCTCGATCCGCCAGCCGGCCGCGCTCTGCGGCGTGGTCGGGCTCAAGCCGACCTACGGGCGGGTCAGCCGGTACGGCGTCGTCGCCTTCGCGTCCTCGCTCGACCAGGTCGGCCCGCTCGCGCGCACGGTCGAGGACGTGGCGCTGGCCGCCTCGGTGATCTGCGGGCGCGACGAGCGCGACGCGACGAGCGCCGACGCGCCGGCCGCGGGCCTGCGCGACGCGCACCGCGGAGACGTGCGCGGCGTCCGCGTCGGCGTGCCCTGGAGCTTCCTCGGCGAGCTGGGCGCAGGGGTGGCCTCGTCGTTCCGCGAGGCCCTCGGCGCGCTCGAAGGCGCCGGCGCGCGCACGGTCGAGGTGGCTCTGCCCCACCTGCCGCACGCGATCGCGACCTACTACATCGTGGCCACCGCCGAGGCCTCGAGCAACCTGGCCCGTTACGACGGCGTGCGCCACGGCCTGCGCGCGCCCGCCGCCCGCGACCTGCGGGAGATGTACGGGCAGACGCGCGACCTGGGCTTCGGCCCCGAGGTGAAGCGGCGCATCATGCTCGGCACGTTCGTGCTCTCGTCGGGCTACTACGACGCGTATTACCTGCGCGCGCAGAAGGTCCGCACGCTGATCCGCACCGACTTCGAGCGCGCGTTCGAGCACTGCGACGTGATCGCGATGCCCACCACGCCGACGCCGGCCTTCCGCCTCGGCGAGAAGACCGCGGACCCGCTGGAGATGTACCTGGCCGACGTGTTCACGGTCCCGGCCAACCTGGCCGGCCTGCCCGGCCTGTCGGTCCCCAGCGGCCTGGTGGACGGCCTGCCCGTCGGCCTGCAGCTGCTCGGCCGCCCGTTCGACGAGGCGACGCTGCTGCGCGCCGGCCACGCCTACCAGGAGGTGACGGACCACCATCGCCGGTCGCCGGCCGACTTCGCCTAGGCGGTCGTGGCCGCGGCGGCCGTCCGTCGTCGGCGTTCGAGGACGCGGCGGAGCACCACGTAACCGAGCGCTCCGAACACGACGCCCAGGATCGTGTTCCCGACCACGAACGGCCAGAGGTACGGCTCGAGCTGGTGCGCGAGCGTGCGGTAGAAGGCCCAGCCGTGCTCGTCGAAGCGGAGCGACGAGAGGTCGTCGGTGGACACGCCCAGCATGCCGCAGCCGAGCAGCGTGCCCGCCATGTACATCGGCGCGATCGTCCAGGGGTTGTTCACGTAGATGCCGATGATGATCGCCGCCTTGCTGAGCCGGAGGAGCACCGCGATCCCGAGCGCCATCGCGGTGTGCAGCCCGAGCAGCGGCGAGAACGCGATGAACACGCCCAGGCCGAAGGCGAGCGCGATCCGGTGCGGGGAGTCCTCGACGTGGAACAGCACGGCGAACGCGCGGCGGAGCCGGCCGCTCATGCCTCGGGGGAGGGCTCGGCGGCCGGTCCCTGTGGGTCGCCGAAATGGTCGTGCGCCCTCGGCCTGAGCTTGCGGAGGGCGTCGCCGAACTTCAGCGATACCCCGGGCGGCCCGGGAGCGAACTCTCCCACCACCGCGACCGGCAGCGACCACACCTGCGCGAGGTCGTGCAGCGCGTCGAGCCGCTCGCGCGGCACGGCCAGCAGGAGCTGGTAGTCCTCGCCGCCGTGCAGGGCGAGCGAGAAGCCGTCCCGGCCGCCCTCCTTCTCGAGCGCCGCCGCGTGCGGATCGGCCGGCACCCGGTCGGGGTCGAGCCAGGCGGAGACGCCGCCGGCCTCGCACAGCGTCAGCAGGTCGCCGGAGAGGCCGTCCGAGAGATCCATGCCCGCGCGGGCCAGGTCGTGCTCGGACAGGGCGCGGCCGAACGCGAGCGGCGGATCGGGATCCAGCTGCGCGCGCAGGCAGTGGTGGACGGCTTCCGCCATCGCCGCGCTCCACTGGCCGGACGACGTCAGACGTCCCTCCGCGTCGAGGCGCGCTCCGCCGCGGAGGCACTGCAGGCCGGCGGCGGCCGCGCCGAGGCTGCCGGTCACCACCACGGCGTCGCCCGGCTGCGCCCCCGACCGCAGAAGCACCCTGTCGGCGGCGCCCAGGAGCGCCACGTCGATCACGATGCCCGAGGGCGACGCCGCGAGGTTGCCGCCGACGAGCGCGACGCCGCACTCGGCCGCACGGCCCAGCAGGCCGTCGTAGAGCGCGTCCACGAAGCCCAGCGTCGTCTGGCGCGGCAGGCAGAGGCTCACGGTGGCGTATCGGGGCGCGGCCGCCATCGCCGCCACGTCCGACAGGTTCACGCTGAGCGCCTTGCGCCCGATGAGGGCCGGCGGCGACCACTCGCGGCGGAAGTGCACGTCCTCGACCAGCGAGTCGGTCGTCACCACGGTCAGCGGCCCGGTCTCCACGACCGCCGCGTCGTCTCCGACGCCGGTCGCCACGCCGGGACCGCCGGGGATGCGCGCCTTCAGGTGCCGCAACAGGGCGCGCTCGCCCAGGGCGGCAATCGGCGTGTCGGGATCCGCGCCGTCGAGGCCTACGCGCGAGTCGGGCAAAGCGTTAGCGAGTCTGGCTCACAGACCGCCGGAACGGAAGCCCGTTCCGTCCCGGTACCGGCTCCGTTCCGTTCCGTCCCGGTACCGGCTCCGTCCCGTTCCGTTCCGTTTCACGAGCCAGGCTGCTGTCCCAGACTCCGCCACGCCGAAACGAAAAAAGCCCCCCGTGATTGCCGTGTGGACGGTGACCTGAACCTGGTCACAAGGTGGGGTCCCTGCGCGCCGCTTCAGGCTTCCTCGACGCGGAGGCATGCACACCACGGCGTGACTGTCGGGACCCCGGATTAAGGACGTTGGTTCGAGGCTTCCTTTTCCATCACGAACAACACAGGGGACCGTCGAGAATCATAGCGACCCGGACGGAGACTGACAAGCGCGGGGTACGCTATTCGCCCAGCGCGGCCGCAAGCTCCTTGGCGAGCCGGTTGGCCTTCTGGCGCGTCGCGCTGCCGGCCTTGCCGAGGGCCTCCTTCTGGCGGAAGCTCTCGTCGGCGATGTTCAGCGCGGCCAGCACGGCGATGCGCACCGAGTCCACCGCCCCGCTCCCGCGGCTCACCTCCCGCATCTTCTCGTCCACGTACGCGGCGAGCTGCTCGACGTAGCCGGGGTCCGCTCCGGCCCGCACCGCGTAGGTGAGGCCGAAGATCTGGACGTGCACGAGGTTGGGAGTGTCGGCCATCGGCGGATTATAGCGAGTCGAGCGCCTCCAGGACCTCCAGCAGCGAGGCGATGCGGCGCCGGATCTGCTCGCGCTCGTGCTGGAGGTGCTTGAGCTCGGCGTTGAGCGACTCGATCCGCGCGGCGTCGGCCGGCGAAGGGCCCGCGGGCGCCTTGTCCAGGGGCAGCCGCGTGGCCATCCGGCGCTGCAGGTCGTCGCGCTCGCGCGCCAGCGCCTGGTTCTCGTCGCGCAGGCGCCGGACCGTCTCGGCCGCCTTCCGGACCTTCTCCTCGAGCAGCTCGAACGGATCGTCCATGTCGTCCTCACTCTCCACGGATGTCGGCGCCCGCCGCGCGGAGGTCCGCGATCACGCGCTCGACGGCGGCCTGCACCTCGTCGCCGGTGAGCGTCCGCTCGGGGTCCTGGAACACGAGCGCCAGCGTGAGGCTCACCTTTCCCGGCGGGAGCTGCGGCCCCTCGTAGCGGTCCGTCACGCGCAGGGAGCGCAGGTGCTCGCCCGCGGACGCGCGCACCCGCGCCTCGAGCGCGGCCGCCGACAGCGAACGATCGCACACGACGGCCAGGTCGCGCAGCACGGGCGGCGCCTTCGCCAGCGCGCGGTAGCGTGCGGGGGCGGGCGGCGCCGCGAGGATCGGATCCAGGGCCAGCTCCGCCGCGTACACCTCGCCCCGCAGGTCCCAGGCGCGCACGAGGTCGGGATGCAGCGCTCCGAGCCAGCCGGTGAGCGCCCCCCCGTCGGCGATGCGCGCCGCCTTGCCCGGGTGGAGGACCTCCGGGAGCGCGTCGGCGGTCAGCGACCAGGCGGGCAGCCGCAGCCGCTCGGCCATCAGCTCGAGCACGGCCTTCAGGTCGTAGAAGTCGGCGGGCCGTCCCGCGGCCGACCAGTGCGGCGATGCGAGCTGGCCGGAGACCAGCACGCCGAGCCGCTGCTCCTCGGCCGGCGCACCCTCGCGCGGCTCGAAGACGCGGCCGATCTCGAAGATCGCCACGTCGCGGCGGCCCTGGCGCGCGTTGGTGCGCAGCACGGACAGCAGCCCGGGCACGACCAGCGAGCTGCGCAGCACGCCCTGCTCCTCGGAGAGCGGGTTCTCGATCGGCACGCGCGGCGGGCTGCCCGCGGCCAGCGCGTCGGAGACGAACGCGTGCGTGATGACCTCGGTCAGGCCCGCCCCGACCAGCAGCTCGCGCAGCCGCCGCTCGCGCACCTGCGCCGGGCGCAGGCCCTCCGCGCCCCGCGCGGGCGGCACCGTGAAGGGGATGCGGTCGAGTCCGTGATGGCGGCCGACCTCTTCCACGAGGTCGATCTCGCGCGCGACGTCGCTGCGCCAGGTGGGGACCGTGTACGTCCCGAGGTCGGAGCCGCCCTCCGCTCCCTCGAACCCCAGGCCGGCGAGGATCGTGCGGGCGCGCGCGGGCGGCACCGGCGTGCCCAGCACCGCGTCCACGCGCGGGGCGCGCACGGCCACGCCGCGCGGCGGCCGGGGCGCCGGGTAGCGGTCGATCAGGCCCGGGCGCGCGGTGCCCGCGCCGATCTTCGCGAGCAGGTGCGCGATGCGCGCGGTCGCGGTGGCGGTGCCCTCGGGGTCCGCCCCGCGCTCGAACCGGTGCGAGGCCTCGGTGTGCATCCCGAGCGACTTCGCGCCGCGGCGGACCGAGAGCGGGTCCCAGTAGGCGGCTTCCAGCGCCACCGTGCGCGTGGAGTCCGAGACCTCGCTGGAGGCGCCACCCATGATGCCGGCCAGCGCGAGCGCGCCTTCGGGGCTGGCCACCACGCCATGCCGCGCGGTCAGCGTGCGCTCCAGGCCGTCGAGCGTGGTCAGCCGCTCGCCCGGGCGCGCCCAGCGCACCACCAGCTTCCGGCCCGGGATGCGCGCCAGGTCGAACGCGTGAGACGGGTGGCCCATCTCGATCATCACGTAGTTGGTCAGGTCCACCACGTTGTTGATCGGCCGCACGCCGACCTGCTCGAGCCGGTCGCGGACCCAGGCCGGCGAGGGCCCGAGGCGCACGTCGAGCACGCGCGCGCAGAAGCGGGGGCAGAGGTCGGGCGCCTCGATCACGACGTCGAGCGCCTCGCTCGCCGGCGGCCCCGCCTCCGCCACGCCCAGGTCGAGCGGGCGCAGCGGGACGCCGTAGATCACGGAGGCCTCGCGCGCCACGCCGTAGACGTTCATGCAGTCCACGCGGTTGGTCGTGATGTCGAGGTCGAGCACGGCCTCGTCGCCCTGCCGCTCGACGCCCTCCACGGCGAGGCCGACGTTGGTGAGGTCGTCCCCCAGGCGCGCCGGCTCCACCGGCAAGTCCACGAACTCGCGCAGCCAGGAGACGGGCACCTTCACGACGGGAACTGCTCCAGGAGCCGGAGGTCGTTGGCGTAGAAGAGCCGGATGTCGTCGATCCCGTGGCGCATCATGGCCACGCGCTCGATGCCGAGGCCGAACGCGAAGCCGCTGACCTTCTCCGGGTCGTACACCGGCGCGCCCAGCCGCGCGTTGACCGCCTCGAACACGGCCGGGTGGACCATGCCCGAGCCCATGATCTCCAGCCAGCCGGTCTGCTTGCAGACGCGGCAGCCCTTGCCGCCGCAGACGATGCACCCGAGGTCCACCTCCACCGAGGGCTCGGTGTAGGGGAAATACGAGGGCCGGAAGCGCACCGGGTACTGGGGGCCGAACAGCGCGTGCAGGAACGCCTGCACCGTGCCCTTCAGGTCGCCGACCGTGATGCCGGGGCCGACCACCAGGGCCTCCACCTGCTGGAACATCGGCGAGTGCGTGATGTCGTCGTCGCGCCGGAACACCTTCCCGGGGCAGATGATGCGCACCTCGGGCGGGTGCGGGTTGCTGAGCATGTAACGGATCTGGCCGGTCGAGGTGTGGGTGCGCAGCAGCAGGCCGGGGCGGTCCTTCAGGTAGAAGGTGTCCTGCATGTCGCGGGCCGGATGGTCCGGCGGCATGTTCAGCGCCTCGAAGCAGTGGTAGTCGTCGTCCACCTCGGGACCGTCGTAGACCTCGTAGCCCATGGACACGAAGATGTCCTCGAGGTCCTCGCGGGTGGCGGTCAGCGGGTGGCGGCGGCCGCGCGCCGGCACGCGGCCCGGCAGCGTCACGTCCACGCGCTCGTCGCGCAGGCGCTCGGCCCGCGCGCGCGCCTCGGCCTCGGCCCGCGCCGCCTCGTAACGCGCCTCCAGCTCGTCGCGGAGCGCGTTGAGCTGCTGGCCGGCGGCGCGGCGCGCCTCGGGCGCGAGCCGGCCCAGCGACTTCATCAGCTCCGTGACCGACCCCGACCTGCGGCCGAGGAAGCGGTCGTGGACCGCCTGCAGCGAGGCGAGGTCGCGCGCCGCCGCGAGCGCGGCGTCGAACCCGGCGCGGACGGCGCGGACCCGGTCTACGAGATCGTCGGCGTCGGCCATGCCCCGGCGGCGGGCGCCGTCAGGCCGTGGCGCCGGCGGAGGGCGGGGTGGCGGGCGGGGCCGTGGCGGCCGCGGCCCGCGCGGATTCGACCAGCGCCTTGAAGCCGGCGGGATCGGCCACCGCGATCTCGGCCAGCGACTTCCGGTCGAGCGCCACGCCCGCGCGCTTCAAGCCCGCGATGAGCTGGCTGTACGAGATGTCGTGCTGGCGCGCGGCGGCGTTGATGCGGATGATCCAAAGCCGGCGGAAGTCTCGCTTCTTGCGCCGGCGCCCCACGTAGGCGAAGTTGCCGGCGCGGTCCACCGCCTCCTTGGCCGCCCGGTACAGCTTGCTCTTGTTGAGGAAGTAGCCCTTGGCCAGCCCCAGGAGCTTCTTGCGCTTCGCCCGGCGCTTGTTGCCACGCTTGACTCTCGGCATGGTGACTCTTTCGGTGGCGTGGCCACGAGAGGCCCGCCCGTCGCGCTTCCAGGCGGCGACGCGGCCCGGGACGTGCGACGACGCCCCAGAGAATTCGCCAGTTTAACCCAGCAGCATCCGGCGCACGTTGGCCTGGTCGGCGTCCGAGACCAGCGTGCTCTTGCGCAGCCCGCGCTTGCGGCCGGTGGGCTTCTTGGTGAGGATGTGGCGCTTCATGGAGTGGCCGCGCTTGATCTTGCCGGTCGCGGTCAGCTTGAAGCGCTTCCTCGCTCCGCGCTTGCTCTTCAGCTTCAGCTTCGCCTTCGGTTTCCTCATTCCTTTTCCTTGACCGGAGCCACGGCACGGGGCGCGCGCGGCTTCTTCTCCGCCGCGCCCTCCCGCCCCGCGGACCGCTCCCGGCCGGCCGTGGCCTCCTTCTTCGGCGCTTCCTTCTTCGGCGACAGGATCTGCACCATCGTCATGCCTTCCTGCCGCGGCGGCACCTCGACGTGGGCCGCCTCGGTCAGCTCGGAGGCCAGCCGGTTCAGGATGCGGCGGCCGATCTCGCTGTGGACCATCTCGCGGCCGCGGAAGATGACCGTGGACTTCACCTTGTTGCCGTCGTTCAGGAAGCGCTCGACGTTGCGCTTCTTGAACTGGAAGTCGTGCTCGTCGATCTTCGGCCGGAACTTCACTTCCTTGACCTGGATGTGCTTCTGGTGCTTCCGCGCTTCCGACTCGCGCTTGGCCTGCTGGTAGAAGAACTTTCCCGAGTTCATGATCCGGCACACCGGCGGCGTCGCCGTGGCCGCGATCTCGACCAGGTCGAGTCCCTTCTCCTCGGCGATCATCAGGGCCTGGGAGGGAGGCATGATGCCGAGCTGGGTGCCGTCTTCGTCGATGACCCGGACCTCGCGCGCGCGGATCCGGTCGTTGATGCGGACCGACCTCTGATCTATGAGACACCTCCCGCCGGAGGAGGCTCCGGCGCTTCTTCGAGGATGGCACGTTCGGCCGCCAGCCGGGCGATCTTCGCCGCCAGGTCGGAGACCGCCTGCGCGCCCAGGTCGCCCTTCTGGCGATGGCGCACGGACACGTTGCCGGCCTCGACTTCCTTGTCCCCCACCACCAGCATGTACGGGATCTTCTGGACCTGGGCCTCGCGGATCTTGTAGCCCATCTTCTCGCTGCGGTCGTCCACGCTGACGCGCGCGCCCGCGGCCCGCAGCTGCTCCGCCACCTTGCGCCCGTAGTCCTGGTGGCGCTCGGCCACCGGGATAACCACCGCCTGCACCGGCGCCAGCCACAGCGGGAAGGCGCCGCCGTAGTGCTCGATCAACACGCCGAAGAAGCGCTCCAGGCTCCCCAGCAGCGCGCGGTGCACCATCACCGGCTGGTGCGCCTTGCCGTCCTCGCCGATG
>DATBIZ010000209.1:0-1848 GCA_036556645.1 Vicinamibacteria bacterium
GCCGCGAAGCGGCAGGTGCGCGGCCGCGTGGAGATCGACCAGGAGGCCGGCCCCAGCGAGGTGGCCGTGCTCGCCGACGAGTCGGCCGACCCCGGATGGGTGGCCGCGGACCTGCTCGCGCAGGCCGAGCACGGCAGCGGCCGCGAGACCGTGGTGCTGGTGACGCCCTCGGACGCGCTGGCGGCCGAGACGGCGCGGCTGGTGGAGGCGGGCCTCGGCTCGGTGGCCAACCGCGCGCAGGCGGGGCGGGCGCTGCGGCGACAAGGCGCGATCGTGCGCGTGCGCGACCTCGCCCAGGGCGTGGCGGCGGTCAACGCGCTCGCGCCGGAGCACGCCGAGGTGCTGGCCCGCGGCGCGGCGGCGGTGGCCCGGCGGATCGTGGCCGGCGCGGTGTTCGTGGGCCCGTTCGCCCCGGTCGCGGTCGGCGATTACGGGATCGGCCCCAACCACGTGTTGCCCACCGGCGGCGCCGCGCGCTACGGCTCGCCGCTCTCGGTGCGCGACTTCGAGCGGCGGCACAGCACCGTGCGCATGAGCCGCGCGGGCCTGGCCGCGGTCACCGAAGGGATGGTGCGCGTGGCCATGGCCGAAGGCTTCCGCGGGCACGCCCAGAGCCTGCTCACGAGGTTCGAAGGATGACCGTCACCACGCCGGCCCGGACCGCGGACGCGGCCCTGCGCCACATCAAGCCGGCCGTGCGCGCGGTGGCCGCCTACACGCTCTCGGCCCGCCGCGCGCCGGTCAAGCTGAACCAGAACGAGAACCCGTTCGACGTGCCCGAGGCGCTCAAGCGCCGCGTGCTCGAGCGCGCGCTGCGGCGGCCGTGGTCGCGTTATCCGGACTTCGACCCGCAGGAGCTGCTCGAGGCGCTGGCCCGCTTCTCGGGCTGGCGCGCGGACGGCGTCCTGGCCGGCAACGGCTCGAACGAGCTGATCGAGGCCGCGCTGCTGGTCACGGTCGGCGAGGGCACGCGGGTGGTGATCCCGGAGCCGACCTTCACGCTCTACGCGCTGCTCACGCGCATGCTGGGCGGCGAGGCGGTGCGCGTCCCGCTGGGGCCCGGCCTCGAATACGAGGGGGAGGCGATCGCGGCCGTTCGCCGGCAGGCGCGCGCGCCGGTGACGGTCGTCTGCTCCCCCAACAACCCCACCGGCGGCGTGCTGCCCCTGGGCGACCTGGCGCGGCTCTGCGGCGAGGCCGACGGCCTCGTGATCGTGGACGAGGCGTACCACGAGTTCTCGGGCCAGTCCGCGGTGCCGCTCCTCGCCGAGCACCCGAACCTGATCGTGCTGCGCACGTTCTCGAAGGCGATGGGCGTGGCCGGCCTCCGGCTCGGGTACCTGCTGGGCGCGCCCGAGGTCGTCCGTGAGATCAACAAGGCCCGGCTGCCCTACAACCTGAACTTCTTCTCGCAGGCGGCGGCGCTGGCCGTGCTCGAGGAGGCGCCGGCCTTCGGCGAGGTGGTGGGGCGGCTCATCGCCATGCGCGACCGGCTCGCGCGCGACCTGGCCGCCCTGCCCGGGGTGCGCGTTTTCCCCTCGCGGGCGAACTTCATCCTGTTCGAGCTCCACGGGCACGACCCCCGGCGCGTGTTCGAGGACCTCTACGCGCGCGGCGTCCTGGTGCGCGACGTGACCGCGTACCCGCGGCTCGAACGCTGCCTGCGGGTCAGCGTGGGCACCGAGGAGGAGAACGCGGCGCTGCTCGCCGCGCTGCGCGAGAGCCTGGAGGCGCGATGAAGGCGAGGAAGGTCACCCCGATCCGGTCCGGCCGCGCGGCCACCGTCGCGCGCAAGACCCGCGAGACCGACATCACGCTGTCGCTCGACCTGGACGGCGAAGGGCGCGG
>DATBIZ010000210.1:0-2975 GCA_036556645.1 Vicinamibacteria bacterium
GCGACGTCGAGGGCCGCGTCGTCGAGCATCCGTTCCGCCTCCTGGAGGAACCCCAGCCAGGCGTCGGGCGCCCACATCTCGATCCGGTTCAGCACGCCCACCACCACCGCCTCCTGCTGCAGGCCCGCGGCCTGTCGCAGCGCGCTCGGCAGCAGGATCCGTCCCTGCACGTCCAGCTCGCAATCGGCCGCGCGGCTGGTGAGCAGCCGCGTCAGCGCCTTGACCGGCCTGCTGAACGCGGGCAGGCCGCGGAGGTGCGCCTCGAGCGCCGCCCATTCTCCCGGCGGGTACGCGGCGAGGCACTGGTCCAGGAGGGTGACGACCAGGTGCCCGTCGCCCGCCGCTTCGAGCACACGCCGGAAGCTGGCCGGTACCGGCAGGCGCCCCTTCGGGTCGATCCGGTGCCGATAAGTCCCTTTGAACACAGAGGGCTAGGAGTCTTCCACACTTTCTTCCACTTTTCCACACCCGCGGCCGCGCCCGGCGGCGCGTCAGCTGAGGTGCGCGACCTTCGTGTCGAACAGGTCGATCAGCGCGATGTCCCACATCCCGACCGTCGCCTCCTCGCGCATGATGCGCAGCGCGGCCTCGCGGGGCATCGCCTTGCGGTAGGCGCGGTTCGAGGTGAGGGCGTCGTAGACGTCGGCGATGGTGAGGCAGCGCAGCGGGAGCGGGATGCGCTCCGCGGTGAGGCCGTCCGGATAGCCGCGGCCGTCCAGGCGCTCGTGGTGGCCGCGGATGAGCGCGAGCAGCGGAGCCATCGTGCGCAGCGGCTTGCACATCTCCGCGCCCACCACCGGGTGGAGCTTCACCTGCTCGTACTCCTCGGTGGTGAGCTTGCCCGGCTTGTTCAGGTACTCGAGCGCGGTGCCGATCTTGCCGATGTCGTGCAGCAGCCCGGCGCGCTTGAGGTTGCGCCGCTCGATGCGGCCGAGGCCGGCCGCGCCGCCCAGCTCCTCCGCGTACGAGGCGACGCGCTCGGAGTGGCCGCGCGTGTAGTTGTCCTTCGCGTCGATGGCGTTGGCCAGCGCGACCAGCACGTTCTCCGCCTGCTCCAGGTCGTCGAGCAGCGACTTCGTCCGTAGCAGGCTGCGCGTGCGCGCGACCAGCTGCTCGGTGTCCACCGGCTTGGTCAGGAAGTCGTCGCAGCCGGCGGCGATGCCCTCGATGCGGTCCTCGCGCGCGACCAGGCCGGTGACCAGGACCAGCGGCACCAGGTGCGTGCGCTCGTCGGCCTTGAGCTGGCGGCAGGCCTCGAACCCGTTCATCCGCGGCATGGACACGTCCATCAGGATCAGGTCCGGCGGGTCCGCGAGCGCCTTCTCGACCGCTTCCTGCCCGTCGCGCGCGGTCTCCACGACGTAGCCTTCCGGCTCCAGGAGGCCGCCCAGGATGTCGCGGTTCTCGGGGAGGTCGTCCACGATCAGCACGCGCGGCGTCCTGGACATGTTCGCTCCCCCTGCCGGGCGGTATTGTAAACAGGCCCGCGGCCCGCTCGCGTCCGGGTACCTACTTCATGGTTTCTCCCGACACGCCCGCGGAAGCCTACCTCGCCCGCCGGGCGCGTCTCGGGATCAAGTTCGGGCTGGAGACGATGCGGGCGCTGACCGCGGCGCTGGGCCATCCGGAGCGGAGCTTCGCCGTGCTGACGGTCGCCGGGACCAACGGCAAGGGGTCGGTGGCCGCCTACGTGGACGCCGTGCTGCGCGCGAGCGGCGTCGCCACCGGACGCTACACCTCACCCCATCTCGTGCGCGTGCACGAGCGGATCACGGCCGACGGGCGGGAGATCGGCGGCGCCGAGCTCGAGGAGGCGGTGGGCGCGGTGCGCGACGCCGCGGACGGCCTGGTGGCCGCGGGCGTGCTGCGCGACCACCCGACCTACTTCGAGGCGCTGACCGCGGCCGCGCTCGACCACTTCCGCCGCCGCGGCGTGAGCGTGGCGGTGCTGGAGGTCGGCCTCGGCGGCCGGCTCGACGCCACCAACGCCTGCGATCCGGTGGCGAGCGCGATCGTGAGCGTGGACTTCGACCACCAGGAGCTGCTGGGGACCACGCTGGCCGCGATCGCCGGCGAGAAGGCGGGGGTGCTGCGCCGCGGCCGCACCACGGTGGTGGGCCCGATGTCGGGGGAGGCGCGCGAGGCGATCGAGCGCGAGGCGGCCCGGGAAGGCGCGCGCCTGCTGCCCGCCTTCGCAGGCGTGCGCGTCGCGCACGGCGCGCACGGGGTGGACGTGGCCACGCCGCAGGCCGCCTACCGCGCGCTGCGCGCGCTGCCCGGCGCGCACCAGCGCGACAACCTGGTCGTCGCCCTGCGCCTCCTGGAATGCGCGCGCGAGGCGGGCGTGCCGGTGGACCTCGCGGCGGTGCCGGAGGGCATCGCGGCCACGCGCTGGCCCGGCCGCCTGCAGGAGGTCCCGGGCGATCCCCCGCTGCTGCTCGACGGCGCGCACAACGCGGCCGGCGCGCGCGCGCTGGCGGCCCACCTGCGCGGGCGCGGGCCGGTCGTGCTCCTCTTCGGCGCGATGGCGGACAAGGACGTCGGCGCGATGGCCGCGGCGCTGTTCCCGCTCGCGCGCGAGGTCGTGCTCACCCGCGTCGGGATGGAGCGCGCCGCCCTTCCCGAGGAGCTGGCGCGGCGCGCCGGCGCGCACGCGAGCCGGGCCGTGCTCGAAGTGGACGTGGCGCGGGCCCTCGACCGCGCGCGCGCGCTCGCGCGGCCGGACGCCACGGTGGTGGTGGCGGGCAGCCTCTACCTCGTGGGCGCCGTGCTGGGCCGGCTGGCCGCGGAGGGTACGCTTACAATCGCGTGATGCGCCTTCCGAAAACGGAGCGATTGGTCGGCCGCCGGGTCGGAATCCACTTCCGACGGCGCGATGGAGATGCCGCGCGCGAAGGGAGGACGCGAACCTGATGCCGCCCCGCATCTCCGACGACGTGCGCGCGCTCGAGCCGGAGATGGTGGCGCTGCGGCGC
>DATBIZ010000211.1:0-5453 GCA_036556645.1 Vicinamibacteria bacterium
ACGGCGTCGAGACGCCCGCCGACGGCGTCGAGGCGGAGGTCCAGGCCGTGCGCGTGCTCGAAGGTGCGCCGCAGCTCGTGTTCGACCCGGGGACGCCAGGCGCCGGCCTCCTCGGCCAGCGCCCGCACGCGCTCGGCGGTCTGCTCGTGCTCCGCGAGGAGCCGCGCCACGCGCGCGTCCGCTTCCGAGAGGCGCTGCTCGAGCGACGCTCGCGTCGCATGCACCGCGGCCGCCGTCTCGCGCGTCCGCGCCTCGAGCGCGCCGACGGCGGAGAGGGCACGGTCGGCGCCGGCGCGGGCTTCGGCGCGCCCGTGCTCGACGCGGGACGAAAGCGCGCTCACCTGCGAGGCCGCATCGCCGATCGCCCGGGCCAGGATCTCGTTGACGCGCCGCTGGTGGAACGCGTGGTAGCGGAGGACGAGCGCGGCCGCGCGCTTGCCCCATCGTCCGAGCAGGCCGAACTGGCTCTTCTCCAGGTCGAGGGCGGGCAGCGCGGGCTGGAAGTCGTCCGCGGTGGCCGGGGCGGGCGTCGCGGGCGCCGACCCGTTCGGGGCGGCCACCACCGGGGCGTCCGCCACGGCCGGGCGGGCCGGGCGGCGCGCGAGCACCTCGAGCCGGTCCCGCACGGCGCGGCCGACCGCCTCGACGGAATACCGGGCCGCGATCGTCGCCTGGCCGGCCGCGGCGCGCGCGGCCACCTCCCGGCCGCCGGCGGACACCGTCCGCAGCAGCTCGGCCGCGTGCTCGACCGACGGCTCCGCCCACGCCCGGCCGGCCCGGTACGGGCCCACGTCGTGCGGCAGCTCCACGACGTCGTAGCGCACCGGGAAGCTGTTGCCCACGCTCATGAAGTCGGTGTTGCCGGACCACGCCGTGGCGACCACCGGCTTGCCCAGCGACATCGCGTTCGCGAGCGGGATGCCGAGCCCTTCCGAGCGGTGGAGCGAGGCGTAGCCGTCGCAGGCGGACAGGAGGTCCCGCATCTCCCCGAGGGACCAGTACCCGTCGTGGATCGCGATGCGATGCCCGCGCGCGGCCTCGTCGAGGCGGGCGCGCGACTCGGGGTCGAACGCGGAGTTCACGCACTTGATGACCAGCCGCGCCGGGTGGGACGGCCCGTACGCCTGCTTGAACGCCTCCACCATCGCCAGCGGGTTCTTCCGCTCGAAGTAGCTGTGGAAGTCGAAGATCACCAGCCACAGGAACTCGCCTTCGGCGACCCCGAGCCGCGCGCGGCCGCGGTCGCGGTCGCCGCCGGGCTCCGCGGTGAGCACGGCCGGCACGCGCACGATCGGGATCGGCGACACCGCGGAGAGCGTGTTCGCGATGAACGAGGTCGGGGCCCAGATCTCGTCGTAGTGGGCGAAGCGGTCGTGCCAGTCCACCGGGAACTCGGGAAGCTCCCAGAACCAGACGCCGACGTTGGTGCGGTTGCGGAGGAAGCCGTCCCCGAGGTGCGACGCCACCACGAAGTACTCGTCCGCGTTGGCGCAGAGCAGGTTCACCGGGTGGGGATGGACGTCGTCGAACCCGGTGAGGGTCGGGTCTTCCGACCGGTTCGGCGACAGCTCCGAGAAGTCCTTCAACGCCACCGGCACCCCGGCCGACTGCAGCGCCGCCACGTAGCCGCGCGCCACCGCCCCGATCCCCGTTTCGTTCCGCAGGTAGCCCGCCACGTTGACGCCGGGCGCGGTGGCCGGGGGGCCGGCGGCCGCGCGCGCGCTGCCCGCGGGGTCGGGGACGATGATCGCGGGAAAGCCCATCTCGCGCGCGCCCTGCTCGCGCGCCCACCTCAGGTACGCGGCCCGGCTCCCGCCGTGGTGATCCGGGAACGCCGGCGGCAGGTCCGCGCGGATCGCGTACAGCGTCTCCAGGAACGGGTTGAGCCCGCCCAGCTCCGGCTGCGGCCGCACCGCCCAGCCGTAGAACGACCCGTTGCCGTCCGCGACGAACGGGTTGCCGAAGCGCCGCCGCGCCGTCTCGTCGAGGCCGAGGTACAGGTGGCGGAACACCAGGCCGACGGAGACGCCGTTGCTGAACCGCGAGTAGCCGTACGTCCACCGGGAGCACGCGGCGTGGCCGTGCCGCTCGTGCCGCGCCGCGTATCCCTCGAGCAGCTCGGCCAGCGCGCTGCCCGGTTCCACGGTCACGCGCGTCTGGTGCCGGGAGAGCGTCTCCGGCCGCCGCGGGTCGAAGCCGCTGAAGTGGAAGAACGCGAGCGGCCGTCCGTCCACCTCGAATCCGGACGGGCCCCGCGCCGGCATGCGCGTGTGCAGGTTCCAGTAGGCGACGTCGTAGGTCGGGTCGCGCAGCACGGCCGTGGAGGGGAACAGGCTCGGGACGAGGTCCATCCACCGCTGGTCCACGAACAGCCCGTGCGCGGGGTCCACGCGGCATCCGTCCTCCAGCCGGTCTCCCCACCAGGCGAGCAGGCGGCCCGCCTCGGGCGTCGCGCGCACCGCCACGAAGCCGAGGTTGTAGGCGCCCGCGATCAGGATGTCCTGCTCGCTCGGCTTCTTGCCGTCGCGCGGTATGGGATCGAGGACGTGCGGGATCAGCACGATGTCCGCGGCGCGCAGCGCCTCCTTCAGCTCGTCGAGCGGACGCAGGATCACGATGTCGGGGTCGAAGTAGGCGACCGCCGGCTCCGCGTACCGCGTGAGCAGGAGCGAGAGCAGCGCGGGCTTCACCGCCGTGCACAGCTCCGTCACGTCGTACTTGAAGCACATGTCGTGGAACGCGGGCAGGCCCAGCTCGTCCGCGGCGACGAGGTGGACTCCCTCCGGCAGCGCGGCCTTCGGAGGGAGCCCGTCCACCACGAGGACGTAGAAGCGGCCGCCGGGCTCGTGGCGGAGGTAGGACTCGGCCAGGATGGCGGCGTACGAGAGGTAGTTGCGGGCGATGATCGTGCAGGCGGCGACCGCGCCGGCGGTGGACGGGGACGATGGTTGAGGCGCGGGAACGCTCACGAGCTGTCGTTCGTCGGTCGCGTCAGGAGGCACTCATGATAGCCCAAGCGGCGGACCGTACAAGGCTCCACGGAAGGATTTTGCGCGGTCGCGCGCGGCTCAGGCCTGCACGACCTGCGTGACCACCCACGAGCCGGGCAGGCGCACCAGCCCGCTCGCGGCCGGGGTGGTGCCGGCGACGACCACGAGCGGCCGCGTCTGCTGGACGTATTCCGCGCCCGCGCCGCCGGAATAGACCAGGGTGGTCGTGGCGCGGTATTCCCCCGGTCCGAGCGGAAGCTGGCTGACCGTGAACTCGGCGGTGCCTTCGCCCTCGAGCCGCCGGATCGGCGGCGCGTCGTTGGAGGCCACCTGCGCCAGGTGCGCGCCGCCGGGGCCGAAGACGTCGAGGATGAACGTCACCTCGCCGACCGGGGCATGGGCCAGCCAGTGAAGGCGGACGCGCAGCACGCGCCCGGTCTCGATCGCCCCGCCCCGGCGGTCGTCGCCGGCGAACTCGACGGACGCCAGCGACACCGAGGGCGACGTCGCCGCCGGGTCGCCCCCGGCCACATGGCTCAGGTACGCCTCCGCCACCTCCGCCGCCGGCCCCACGCGCGCGACGCGGCCGTCCTGGAGCCAGATGGCCCGGTCGCAGACCTGCCGCACGGCCGTGAGCGCGTGCGTGACGAGGACGACGGTGCGGCCGGTGGAGCGCATGTCGTGGAAGGCGGCCATCGAGCGGCGCTGGAAGTCCTCGTCGCCGACCGCGAGCACCTCGTCCACCAGCAGCACGTCGGGCCGCACGCTCACCGCCACCGCGAAGGCGAGCCGGATGTACATGCCCGAGGAGTAGTTCTTGACGGGCGTGTCGATGAAGCGCTCGATGCCGGCCATGGCCACGATCTCGTCGAAGCGCGCGAGCAGATCGCGCCGCGACACGCCGAGGATCGCGCCGCTCAGGAACACGTTCTCGCGCCCGGTCAGCTCGGGGTGGAACCCCGCGCCGAGCTCCAGGAGGGCCCCCAGCCGGCCCTGCACGGCGATCGACCCTTCCTCCGGCACGAGGATCCGCGCCAGGCACTTCATCAGCGTGGACTTGCCCGAGCCGTTCGAGCCGATCACGGCCACCGTCTCGCCCCGTCCGACGGTGAAGGAGACGTCGCGCAGCGCCCACAGCTCCGAGAACGTCCGCCGCCGGCGCAGCGCGACCAGCTCCTTCAGGCTGCGCGGCCGCTCGTGGAAGATCCGGAACCGCTTGCCCAGCCGCTCGACGCGGATCGCGTCCGCGGTCACACCTCCTCCGCCAGGCGCGGCTCCGCGGTACGGAAGAGCGTCCAGCCGGCCAGGAGCACGCCGGCCGCGGAGACCAGCGACCAGGCCAGGTCGAACGCCCCCGGCATCGTTCCCGCATAGAGGATCGCGCGGAACGTCGCCACCAGCGCGGCGGCCGGGTTGAGACGGTAGAGCGTCGTCCACGGCTCGCCGAAGCGTTCGACCATCTCGACCGGATAGACGATCGGGGTCGCGTAGAACCACGCCGTCGAGGCGAGGGTGACCAGGTGCTGCGTGTCACGGAAATAGACGTTGGCGACGGAGGTGATCAGGGCCAGGCCGAGCGCGAGCATGAACGCGGCGGCCACCGGCAAGGGCAGCAGCCACAGGCATCGCCAGAACGGGATGCCGAGCACGCCCAGGTAGACGAGCAGCAGCGTCAGCGCGACGACGAAGTGAAGCCCCTGGGCCAGCACCGCGCTGGCCGGCAGCGTGGCGCGGGAGAAATAGACCTTCCGCAGCAGGTTCCCGTTCCCGACCAGGCTCGCGCACCCGGCGCTGAGCGCGGTCGCCACGAGGGTCCAGGGAAGGAGCGCCACGAGCAGGAAGGCCGCGAAGCTCGCCCGGCGTCCCTCGGGCGCCGGCACCGGCACGTTGAGGATCATCCCGAAGACGAAGGTGAAGATCAGCAGCGTGAACAGCGGGTTCAGCAGCGACCACGCGAAGCCGAGCACCGACGACTTGTAGGTGGCGCGCAGCTCCCGCAAGACGAGGTTCTGGAGCAGGTCGCGGCTGCCCACCGCCTCCCGGACCAGGGACCGGCTCACGTCCGGATGATACCCGCGCGGCGTGCGCGGCGGCCGGCGCGGCGACGCGTCCCGGCGGTCCGTCCCTGCTCCGTGTCGGATCGCGTGACGGCCACGACATCCCGCGAAGTCACGTCGATTCAACCCGTAGGGGAGGCGGATGCACGGCGGTGTCGGGTTCCTTTACAGGCAAGCGCGGGACGGCGGCTGGCAAGCCCTGTTTCTGCCGCGGTTTGCGCGGCTGCGGCGGCTGGCATCGTCGTTGCTCTACCTGTCGGCGTACAGCTTAGGCCTGGAGGCCATTCACCATGCGCATGCGAATTCTGCTGGCCATCGTCGGGATCGTCCTCGCCGCGGGTGCCGTGCCCGCGTCCGCGGACATCACGCCGATCCTCGAGACCGTGGTGCCGATCGGAGACGGCAC
>DATBIZ010000212.1:0-7469 GCA_036556645.1 Vicinamibacteria bacterium
CGTCCACTACGGCAAGGGCCTGTTCGGCAGCCGTGCCGCCGCGCGCGGCCCCGACCCCGGCGAGCTCGAGGAAGAGGACGAGCAGGGCGTGAAGCTGTCGGAGTGGCTGCGGCGCTACGGCGTGAACCCGGCGCGCATCGCGGAGGCCCGCCTCGACCCGCGCGCGATCGCCGCCTACCTGGAGCTGCACGTCGAGCAGGGGCCCTACCTCGAGCGCGCGCGCACGCAGGTCGGCGTGGTCGAGGGGATCGTCGGCATCGACCGCTACCACGTCACCGTGCAGGGATACGCGAACCACGCCGGCACCACGCCGATGGACGAGCGCCGCGACGCGCTGGTGGCGGCGGCGCGGATGATCCAGGCCGTGCGCGAGGAGATCGGGGCGCGCCCCGGACGCCAGGTCGGCAACGTGGGCTGGGTGCAGGTGGCTCCCGGCGCTCCCAACGTGGTGCCCGGGCGCGTGCGGTTCCCGGTGGAGCTGCGCGACCTGCGCCGCGTCACCATCGACGACATGGCCGCGCGCATCCGCGCGCGCGCCGAGGCCATCGCGCGCGACGCGGGCGTGTCGGTGGCGATGGAGCTCCACTCGACCGACGAGCCGGCCCCGACCGACGCCGCCCTGCGCGACCTGATCGAGAGCGAGGCGCGGGCCGCGGGCTACCGCACGCTGCGGATGCCCAGCGGAGCCGGCCACGACGCGCAGTCGCTGGGCCGCGCGGGCATCCCGATCGGGATGATCTTCGTGCCCAGCGTGGGCGGCGTCAGCCACTCGCCCCTGGAGCGCACGGAGTGGGACGACTGTGCCCGCGGGGCGGAGGTCCTCTACCGGACGCTCAAGGCGCTCGATCGGCGCTAGGTCCGCCCGTGGCCAGCAGCTCGGAGAGCGTGACCAGGCGCAAGCCCTTGTCACGCGCCGCCTGCAGGATCGCGGGCACCGCGGCCACGGTATGGGAGCGGTCGCCGCCCGCGTCGTGGAGGACCACGATCGCCCCCCGCCGCAGGTTCTTCGCGACCACCCACTCGATGTAGCGCGCGGGCGGCCGGTACGGGTCCCAGGCGTAGGCCGACCCGAGCACGGTCAGGTACCCGTGGCGCGCGGCCGCCGCCTGCTGCGACGGGCGCAGCCAGACCCCGGGCGGGCGGAACAGCTTCGGCCGCGCCGCGGCGAGGCCGAGGGTCTTCTCCCCCTCGAGCAGGTCCTCCTCGAAGCGCGCGACCGGCTGCACGAGCGTGCGGCCGTGCGTCTCGGTGTGGTTGCCGATCTCGTGCCCTTCGGCGCGCATCCGCGCCACGAGGTCCGGCCGCGCACGCGCGCGCCGTCCCACCAGGAAGAACGTGGCCTTCGCGTGGTGCCGGCGCAGCAGGTCCAGCACCTGGGGCGTGTACACGGGATCGGGGCCGTCGTCGAAGGTCAGCGCCGCGACGGGCGCGGCCGTCTCCACGCGCCAGACGATCGCGGACGCGACGCGGGCGACCGCGTCCATCGCGAACGGCGGCTGGAACGCCAGCACGCCGAGCAGCGCGACCACCAGGAGCGCCAGGGCCCGCCGCAGCCGCCGCGGTCGCCGCTCGCGTTTGCCCAAGGGCGCGCTAGTCGCCCTTCGCGGCGGCGATCCGCTCGATCAGGGGCCGCGGCCCCTCCAGCGCGACGCGCTGGAGGTACAGGGACAGGCCGCGCACGCCGCCCAGCTCCTCGCCCCCGCCCGCGCGCCCGGGGCCGCCGTGGACGAGCTGCGGCAGCACCGTGCCCGGGCCGGGCGACGCCTCCGCGATCCTGGCACTCCCGATGAACACGCGGCCGTGGTGGGGCGCCAGGCCGAGCACGACCTCGGTGGTGAAGGCCGGGTCCTCCGAGTACACCGAGGAGACGAGGCCGCCGTTGCCGCGCGCCACGATCTCCGCGGCCTCGGCCGCGCGGCCCGAATACGGCACGATCGTGGCCACCGGCCCGAACACCTCGCGCGTGTGCACGGACGCACCCTCGGCCCCCGGCTCGAGCTCCAGGAGGACCGGGGAGACGAAGAAGCCCTTGCCCGGCTCCACGCCCACCGCCTTCACCTCGGCCGCGCCGAAGACCAGGCGCCCGTCGCGCGCGAGCAGCGACACCCCCTCGCGGACGTCGTCGCGTTGCCCGGCCGTGGCGACCGGACCCATGCGCACGCCCTCCATCGCGGGGTTGCCCACGGTCACGGCGGCGAGCCGGTCGGCCAGGTCGTCGCGCACGCGGTCGGCCACCGCGGAGGGCACCAGCACCCGCCGGATCGCCGTGCACTTCTGCCCGGCCTTCTGCGTCATGTCGCGCAGCACGTCCTTCAGGTAGTAGTCGTAGGTCTCGGTGCCCGGGGCGGCGTCCGGCCCCAGCACGGCCGCGTTCAGGCTGTCCGCCTCCACGTTCACGCGCACCGAGTCGCGCACCACGTTGGGCAGCGAGCGGATGCGCGCCCCGGTGTCACCCGAGCCGGTGAAGGCGATCACGTCCTGCGCGCCGGCGTGAGAGAGCAGGTCGCCGGCGCCGCCCACCAGCAGCGACAGCGCGCCGTCGGGCAGCACGGCCTTCTCGACCAGGATCTGGACGATCCGGTGCGCGACCACCGCGGAGCTGGTCGCCGGCTTGGTCAACACGGGCATGCCCGCCAGGAGCGCGGCCGCCGCCTTCTCCGCCAGCCCCCAGGCGGGGAAGTTGAACGCGTTGACGTGCACGGCCACGCCGTGGCGGGGTACCGCCAGGTGCTGGCCGTGGAACCGGGGGTTGCGCGCCAGGCTCACGCCCTCGCCGTCCACCAGGAAGCGCGCGCCGCCGAGCGAGCGTCCCAGCTCCGCGTAGGTGGCGAGCGTGTACGTGGCGCCGTCCACGTCGAACTTGGCGTCGCCGCGCGTGTTGCCGCCGTTGGCCACCGCCAGGTCGAGCAGCTCGTCGCGGTGCGCGACGAGCGCGTCGCTCATGGCCTTGAGCAACGCGCCGCGCCCGGCGAACGTCATCGCGCGCAGCGCCGGCCCGCCCACCCGCCGCGCGTGCTCGAGCGCGGCCGCCAGGTCGAGGCCGCCGCTGCCCGCGCGGGCCAGAGGCTCCTCGGTCGCCGGGTTCACCAGCACCTGCCACGAGTCGGGCGAGCCCGCGACCCATCGCCCGCCGAGGTGGCTCTGCAGCGTGATCACGAGGCCAGGCCGAGCTGCGTGAGCACGAACGCGTAGTCGAACGCCACCTCGCGCAGGTAGTCGTACCGGCCCGAGGCGCCGCCATGGCCCGCGGCCATGTTCGTCTTCAGCAGCAGCACGTTGCCGTCCGTCTTCAGCGTGCGCAGCTTCGCCACGTATTTGGCCGGCTCCCAGTACATGACCTGGCTGTCGTGGAACGAGGTCTTCACCAGCATCGCCGGGTAGTCGCGCCCCGCCAGGTTCGTGTACGGGCAGTAGCGCCGGATGTACTCGAAGGCTTCCCTCGTGTTCGGGTTGCCCCACTCCTCGTATTCGCCGACCGTCAGCGGGAGGTCGGCGTCGAGCATCGTGTTGAGCACGTCCACGAAGGGCACCTTGGAGACGACCACGCGGAAGAGGTCGGGCCGCAGGTTGGCGACCGCGCCCATCAGCAGGCCGCCCGCGCTGCCGCCCTCGACGGCCAGCCGGGCGCTCGAGGTGTAGCCCTCGGCGATCAGGTGCTCGGCGGCGGCGATGAAGTCGGTGAACGTGTTCATCTTCTTCATCATGCGGCCGTCGTCGTGCCACGCCTTGCCCATCTCGCCCCCGCCCCGCACGTGGGCGATCGCGAACGCCATCCCGCGGTCGAGCAGGCTGAGCCGGTTCGACGAGAAGCCGACGGGCAGCGGGTAGCCGTAGGAGCCGTAGCCGACCAGGAAGAGCGGCGCGCTCCCGTCGCGCGGCAGGCCACGGCGGTAGACGATCGAGACCGGCACCTTCACGCCGTCGGGGGCGGTCGCCTCGAGCCGCTCGGAGGCGTATTGGCTGCGGTCGTAGCCCCCGAGCACCGGCTGCTCCTTGAGCAGGGTCGAGGTCCGCGATTCCATGTCGTAGTCGAACACCGAGGCCGGCGTCACCAGCGACTGGTAGCTGTAGCGGAAGACGCCTGTGTCGAACTCCGGGTTGTAGCTCGGGAAGGCCGCATACGCCGGCTCGGGGAACTCGACGGCGTGCGCCTCGCCGGTGCGCAGGTCTCTCACGCGCAGGCGCTGCAGGCCGCGCTCGCGCTCGAGCAGCACGGAGTGGTCGCGGAAGAACTCCGCGCCCTCCAGCATCACCTCGGGACGGTGGGGGACGACCTCCTGCCAGCGCTCCTCGCCCGGGTCGTCCACGGGCGCCTCGACCAGCCGGAAGTTCCGGCCGCGGTCGTTGGTGCGGATGAAGAACCGGTCGCCGTGGTGGTCCACGTCGTATTCGTGCTCGTGCCGGCGCGGTGCGACCAGGCGCCACTCGCCCGCCGGCGCGTCCGCGTGGCAGAAGCGGACCTCGGTGGTGGTGTGGCTCGCCGAGCCGAGGAGCAGGAAGCGCTTGCTGCGCGTGCGGGCCACCCACACCCGGAAGAGCTCGTCGGCCTCCTCGTACACGACCTCGTCGGTGGCGGCGGAGCCGAGGTCGTGGCGCAGCACGCGGTACGGCCGCTTCGCGTGGTCCTCGACCGTGTAGAAGAGCGTCCGGCCGTCGTTGGCCCAGGCGACCGCCCCCGTCTTCTCGATGCGCTCCGGCCGCAGCTCGCCGGTCCTCAGGTCTTTCACGTGCAGCGTGTACTCGCGGAAGCCGGTCGTGTCCACGGAGTAGGCGAGCAGCGACCCCTCGTCGTTGACCGTGTAGGCGCCGATGGCCAGGAACGAGTGGCCGACGGCCAGCTCGTTGAGGTCGAGCGTGACCTCCTCGGGCGCGTCGAGCGCGCCCTCCTTCCGGCAGTAGATCGGGTACTGCTTGCCCTCCTCGGTCCGCGAGTAGTAGAAATACCCGCCCTCGCGGTAGGGGACCGAGAGATCCGTCTCCTGGATGCGCCCGAGCATCTCCCGGTAGAGGGCGTCCTGCAGCCCGGCCGTCGGCGCCATCACCGCGTCCGCGTAGGCGTTCTCGGCCTCCAGGTAGGCGGCGACCTCGGGGTCGGTCTTCTCCCGCAGCCAGAAGTAGTCGTCGGAGAGCGTCTCGCCGTGGACGGCCGCGGACCGCGGCAGCCGGCGGGCCAGAGGCGGCGCGGCAGGCGGGGCGGCGCTTCCGGCCACCGGCTCGGTCTCGGCGGTGCCGGCCAGCTTCCCGGGAATGCGAGGGTTGCTCATGCGATCAGGGACCTCGGCCTGTTCCGGAAGTGCCTCGCGAGGAACGGCGCAACGACGATCGAGGCTCGTTTCGAGCCTACCGCCCGGTTCCGGCGGGTGTCAACGAGAGGACGCGCCGTCGCGCGGCCGGTAGTGGCGGCGCACCACCACCTCCGCCGGCTTGCCCTCCAGCTCGAAATCGTTGCTCCACGGGCCGCTGTGGCGGGGGTGGGAGAACCATTTCCACCAGTAGACGCCGCCGAACCAGGGCCGCGGCCACACCGCGGCGAAGAACGCCTCGTAGGCCTCGGCCTGCGCGCGCAGGTCCACCGGCGCGTCGCCGGGGATCTCCCAGTGACGCCAAGCCCCGAACCGCGCGCTGCGGTAGCCCAGCTCGGTGAACACGACGCGGCGGCGGTGCGCCGCGGCCAGCGCCCCCAGACGCGCGACGAGCGGCTGCCAGGCCGCCACCAGCGCCTCGCGGCCGGGCGAGGGCGCGTTCACGAGCGGGTAGTAGGCGCTCACGCCGATGAAGTCCACGGCGTCCCAGAACGGCACGCGGAAGACCTCTTCCGCCTCGGCGCCGTAGGTCAGGGGCCCGTCGTATTCGCGCCGCACCGCGGCGATGACGCGGCGCCAGTCGGCCTCGCGGACCGTCGTCTTCGCCAGCTCGTTGCCGACGCAGAACGCGTCCATGCGGGCCTCGCGCGCGAGCGCGGCGTAGTGGACCGCGAAGCGCTCGTAGGTCTCGAACCAGGCGCGCCAGTCCGCCTCGGTCTCCGGCTCGATCGAGCCGGGCCAGAGGGGCGGCCGCAGCCAGATGTGCGGCTTGAGCATCACCTTGACGCCGAGAGCGTGGGCCTGGCGCGTGGCCGCGTGCAGGCTCTCGTCGGTCTCGCCGGGCCCGCGCGAGAGAGGGCGGAGCCACCGGAACTCCCGCGCGGCGGCCCCGCGCTGGAAGCCGAACGGCGTCAGCGACACCCATTCGACGCCGAGGTCGCGCAGCGCGCGCAGCGACCGCGCCGACTCCTCCGACCCGTAGCCGCGTCCCGCGCGCATCGCGTGGGCGTAGGACATGCCGCGGTGCGGGCCCGCCGCGAACGCGTCCGCGGCGGGCGGGGGCAGCGCCGCGCCCGCCCGGGCCGCGTCGCCGGCGCCGGCCGCCGCGATCACCAGCGCGACGGCGAGCCGCGGCCACATGCCGTCCATTATCGTCAACGGGCCCGCGGGCGGGAGCGGGGGGCGTGCCTATACTGGCTCATGGTGCGCGCGTTCGACCCCAGCGGGCCGGCGATGCACGCCGGGATCTACGGGCTGCCCTCCACGCCCGAGGACGCGCGCGTCGTGCTCGTCCCGGTGCCGTGGGAGGCGACCGTCTCGTACGGCGCCGGCGCGGCCGAGGGCCCGGCGGCGATCCTGGCCGCCAGCCGGCAGGTGGACCTGCTCGACCGCGAGACGGGCCGGCCCTACCGCGACGGCATCGCCATGCTGGCGATACCGGACGAGGTGCGCGGGTGGAGCGGCGAGGCGCGGGCGAAGGCGCTGCCGGTGATCGAGGCCGGCGGCCCCGGCGACGACCCCGCGCTGCGGCGCGCGGCCGCCGAGGTGGACGCGCTCTGCGAGCGCATGAACGAGTGGGTGCACGCGCAGGCGAGCCAGTGGCTCGGCCGGGGCCGGCTCGTCGGCGTGGTGGGCGGGGACCACTCGGTGCCGTTCGGGGCGATCCGCGCGGTGGCCGAGCGGCATCCCGGGCTCGGCGTGCTGCACTTCGACGCGCACGCGGACCTGCGGGCGGCCTACGAAGGGCTCCGGTGGTCCCACGCCTCGATCATGTACAACGTGCTGCAGGAGCTGCCGCAGGTCGCGCGCGTGGTGCAGGTCGGCGTGCGCGACTTCGGCGAAGACGAGGACGCGTTCATCCGCGAGCACCCGGACCGGGTGCGCACCTACTTCGACGCCGACCTCCGCGCCAAGCTCTTCGACGGCGAGAGCTGGCACCGGCTCGCGCTGCGGATGGCCGCGGACCTTCCCCGCGACGTGTTCGTCTCCTTCGACATCGACGGCCTGGACCCCGCGCTGTGCCCCCACACCGGGACGCCCGTGCTCGGCGGCCTGTCGTTCCCCGAGGCCACGGCCGTGCTGCGCGCGCTGGTGGAGACCGGCCGCCGCATCGTCGGCTTCGACCTGGTGGAGGTGGCGCCCGACCCCGATCGCCGGTCGGAATGG
>DATBIZ010000213.1:0-8847 GCA_036556645.1 Vicinamibacteria bacterium
CCCAGGCGCGTGGAGACGTCGAGCGTGTCGAACACGAACGTCGAGAACGCCATGGCGCCGAACGTGGTGGCGAAGAACAGGTGCTCCTCGCCGATGATCACGGCCAGGAAGCGCCCGAGCCCGCCGCCGTAGACCGCGCCCGGCGACTTGCCCGCCAGCTCGGGGCCGGTGGCGATCATCACCGTCGCCATCGCGATCAGCGCCACGAACGCCTCGAGCAGCATCGCCCCGTAGCCGACCGGCCGGCAGTGCGACTCGCGCGCGATCTGCTTGGAGGTGGTCCCCGAGCACACGAGGCCGTGGAACCCCGAGCAGGCGCCGCAGGCGATGGTCACGAACAGGAACGGGAAGAGCGCGCCGGTCGGGCCCGGCGCCTGCCAGCCCTTGAAGGCCGGCAGGTGCACCTCGAAGCCGCCGAAGAAGATGCCCGCCACGCCGACCGCCAGCGCCATGTACAGCACGAAGCCGCCCAGGTAGCCGCGCGGCTGCAGGAGCGCCCACACCGGCGTGAGCGACGCCACCACGCAGTAGGCCAGGATCAGCACGCCCCAGGTGCGGCCGTCGAGCAGCACCAGCGTCGAGTAGCGGGTGCCGAGCCATACGCAGAGCAGCGTGGCCGGCACGAACACGGCCGTGGTCAGCCAGAGCGGCGGCCGCAGGTAGCGGTCCACCACGCCCATCAGCAGCGACAGCGCCAGGTAGAGGAGCGAAGCGAGCGCGACCGCGCCGCCCGGGTTGAACGCGACGGCGAGCCCCTGGAACTCCTCGGTGCGGCCGACGAACGTGGAGGCGGTGATGTCGGCGAAGGCCAGGATCACGTAGAGCAGGGCCAGCCAGATGAAGGCCATCATGGCGAGCCAGGCCCTGGCGCCCAGGTGCAGCCGGATGATCTCCGCCACCGAGCGGCCCTGGTGGCGCACGGAGGCGACCAGCGCCGAGAAGTCGTGGACCGCGCCGATGAACACCACGCCCACGCCGATCCAGAGCAGGCACGGCAGCCACCCGAACTGCTGGGCGGCGAGGATCGGGCCGGCGATCGGCCCGGCCGCCGCGATCGCGCTGAAGTGCTGCCCGAGCAGGTAGAACGGCCGGGTGGGCACGAAGTCCGCGCCGTCGTTCCGGACGACGGCCGGCGTCGCGGCCGCGTCGTCGAGCCGGAAGCGGCCGGCCACGAAGCGTCCGTAGAAGCGGTACCCCAGCGCCAGGGTCGCCAGCACCACGATGGCGATGGCCGGCAGCTGCACGGGGCGAACTTATCACGGGCCCGGCAGCGGCGCGGCGCCGCCTGGGAACCGGAGTGCACAAAATTTCACAGAACCTTGCCCCGGGTGCCGGCGTCTTAACACGCGAGGCAACGACCACCGGACGACCGCCGGAGCTTCGCCGCACCGATGCCCCGGGGAAGGGAGCGACCATGCAAGAGGCGCAGCGTGTGGAGCCCAACGGCCCGAAGCTCAAGGCCCTGCTCGACGCGTACGAACGGCGGCTGATCCAGGAGGCGCTCGCGGCGTCGAACGGCAACCAGCGGCGTGCCGCGGCCGCGCTCGGCCTGCTCCCCACCACCCTGCACGAAAAGATGAAGAGGCTCGGCCTGCTGCGTCGGGCGGCGGTGGCCTCCGTCCCCGAGCTCGCGGGCCAGTTCGGCTAGACCGCCGCCCTCGCCGTCCGAGCGCTCTAGGCGTCCTTGCGGCGGCTCTCGTCGAGACGCCGGCAGCCGTCGAGCACGAGCTGCGTGAACCCGCCGCCGAGCGGGGCGCCGCCGGCCACCGGACCCGGCGTGAACTGGAAGCGGCCGGCCTCCCAGGCCAGGAACGCGTAGACCGCCTCCACGTCCCGGCGCCCGCCGCAGCCCGCGCCGATGATCTCCCCGTCGCGGAAGCCGACGCGCGCCTCCTCGCCGTCGCGCTGCGCCTCGAGGGTGCCCGTGAGCCGCGACAGGTGGCAGACCTGCAGGATGCCGGGGGCGCCGATGATCTCGATCTCGCCGGACATGCCGGCTTCCTGGCGGTCGCGCGACAGGTCCGAGTAGCGCTTCATCAGGAGCTGGATCCGGATCAGCAGCTCGCGGACCGACGTCTCCTTCGACAGGAAGTCGTCCGCGCCCAGCTCGAGGCCGTGGTAGCGCTGCCGGTAGTCGTCCCAGCCGGACAGGAAGAGCAGCGGGGTCTGCCGGATCAGGGTGTGGCTGCGCACGCGGCGGCAGAACTCGAAGCCGTCTCCGCCGGGCATGCGCACGTCGGTCAGGATCAGCCACGGCCGATGCTCGAGCGCGACGCGCAGCCCCTCCTCCCCGTCGGCGGCTTCGTGGACCGTGAACCCGTGGCCGGTGAGCAGGTCCCGCAGGAAGCGCCGGAAGCTGGCGTTGTCGTCCACGACCAGCACGTCGCGCAGCACCTCCGGCACCAGCTCGAAGCTCGGCAGGCGTCCGCCCGACGTCGGCAGCGAGGGTGGATCGAGGGCCAGCGGCTCGCCGCTGTCGGGGTCCAGCTCCTCGAACTCGACGAGCGCGGGCGGCGGCCCCGCCGGCGCCGATGCCGCCGGCTGGCGCGCGCGGCTGTCGAGGATACGCTCGACCTTCTTCAGCAGCGTGTCGTCCGGACACGGGCGCACCACGTATTCGACCGCGCCCTCGCGGAAGGCGCGGACGCGCTCCCCGAAGTCGCGCTCCGGCCCCAGCACCAGCACCGGCACGTGCGCGAGGTCCACCACCGCGCGCAGCGCCTTCAGGAAGGGGTACGCGTCCGGACCGGCCTTGTGCACGCCGCTGAGCACGAGCTGCGGCGCCGCCTCGCGCACCGCCGCCACGCCCTCCTCCTCGGACGCGGCGCGCACGCGGTGGCCGGCGCCGGCGAGGAGGGCCTCCAGGGCGCGGCGCGACGCTTCGTCCTCGTCCACGACCACGACCGAACGTGCGGACGGTGCGCTCAGGGGGCCTCCCGCGCGCGATTATGGGCCGGTTCGCGGGGCAGGGCCAACGGAGTATGCTGCCCCGTCATGTCCGCGACGGACGCCCACATCCACGTGCAGCCGTGGTGGGACATGAAGCCGGCGGTGCTCGACCGCATCACCCACGGCCGCACCGACCTCGACGAGCTCCAGAAGATCATGAAGAGCCCGTCGCACCTGCTGCGACGGATGGACGCCGACGGCATCGGCCGCGCGGTGCTCGTCAACTACCCGAGCCCGGACATCATCGGCTTCTCCGACCGGGTGAACGAATACGTGGCCGAATACTGCCGCGCGGCGCCCCACCGGCTCTTCCCGATGGGCGGCGTGCACCCGCGCTTCGCGGAGGACACGGCGGCCGCGGTGCGGCGCGCGGCCGCGCAGGGCGTGCGCGCGCTGAAGCTCCATCCGCCGCACATGGCCGTGGCCCCCAACGCGTACCTGCACGGCCTCGAGGCCCTGCGCGCGTACTACGAGGAGGCGCAGCGCCTGGAGCTGCCGGTGATGATCCACACCGGCACCTCGGTCTTCCCCGGCGCGCGCAGCCGCCTCGGCGAGCCGATCGCGGTGGACGACGTCGCGGTGGACTTCCCCGAGCTGACCATCGTGCTCGCGCACGGCGGGCGGCCGCTCTGGATGGAGCAGGCCTTCTTCCTGGTGCGGCGCTTCCCGCGCGTGTACATGGACGTGTCGAGCATCCCTCCGCGCGCGCTCCTGCGGTACTTCCCGCGGCTGGGCGAGGTCGCGGACAAGGTGCTCTACGGCAGCGACTGGCCCGCTCCCGGCGTGCGGAGCATGGCCGAGAACCTGCGCGCCTTCCGCGAGCTGGACCTGCCCGCGGCGGCCCAGCGGATGATGCTCACGGAGAACGCGGCGCGGGTGTTCCCGGCGTAGGGGGGAGCGCGAGGGCCGTCGTCGCCGCCCCGCCATTCGGCCCGAGCGATCCCCGCGCGCGGGCGCCCGGCCCGCTCGCTACACGCCTCAGGTGCCGCCGTAGCCGATCGTGACCTCCCCGTCCTCGACCAGCACGGGCACCTGCCGCCGGCCCGCGGCCAGCGTGATCATCTCCTGCAGGTCCGCGGCGGACCTCTTCACGTTCCGGTAGTCCACCGCGTACTTGCGGGCGGCGTAGGCCTCACGGGCCGCCGTGGTGTACGGTCAGGTGTCCTTGCCGTAGATGACGATCCGCGGTCGCGTTTCGGCCATCACCGCCGATGATAACGCGGCCCGCTGCGGCGGCTGTGCTAGACTCCGCGCGCGTCGTCCCCCTCCGAGGTGCCTGTGGCCACGTCGCCGGCGCTCAGCACGCGGGACGTCCTCCTCACCATCGTGCGCGTGGTGTCTCCCTACCTGGGCGAGACCATGGCCCGCTCCGCGGCCCAGGCGCACTGCCAGAAGCTCGGCATCGAGGCCGACCGCATGCAGCCCGGACAGGTGGAGGCGCTGATCACGAAGATGGGCGCCGGGCTCAACGTCTTCGTGGGCCGGGACAAGTCGTCGGCGATCATCGCGGAGCTCCGGCGCGCGATCGAGGGGCAGGGCGCCGTCCCGTGACCGCGCCGCCCGCGTTCGCGCGCGCCGTGCTGCCCGCCGCGGCCGCGGGGGCGATCCTGATCGCGGCCGCCGCGCTGGTGCCCGACGCCGTGCGCCGCACCGTGCTGACGCCGCACGTGATGCAGGCGCTGGGGGCGATCGTCAAGCTCACGTTCCTTCTCCTGGCGGCGGTGTTCGCCTGGAGGACGGCGCGCGCCTTCGAGGCGGGCAACCCCGTGCGGCCCGCGTGGCGGCTGCTCGCGCTCGGCATGTTCGCGTTCTTCCTGGCCCAGCTCAGCTACGCGCCCTACCAGATCGTCCTGAACCAGGACCCCCCGTACCCGTCGGTGGCCGACGTGTTGTTCATGCTCGCCTACCCGCTCCTGATCGCGGCGCTGTTCGTCTTCCTGCGCGCCTACGAGGAGGCCGGATACCCGGTGGGCAGCGCGCCCAGCCGCTGGGGCCTGGCAGCGGCGGTGGCGGCGGGGTGCGCGCTGGTCGGCTACGTGATCCTGACCCCGGTGATCCGGGCCGACACGCCGGCGCTCGAGAAGGCCCTGAACGTCGCCTACCCGGTGCTCGACTTCGTGCTGCTCGTGCCCACCGTGCTCCTCATCCGCACCACCATGGCGCTGCGCGGCGGCGCCGCCTGGAAGGTGTGGGCGGCGCTGCTCGCCGGCTACGTGTTCCTGTGCGTGGGCGACGTCCTGTTCGCCTACCTGGGCGTCGCGGACGTGGGCGGCGTGGACCCGCTGATCCACGCCATGTACGTGCTCTCCTACGGCCTGATCGCGCGCGGCGTGCTGTATCAGCACGAGCTCGTGGCGTGAGCGGGCCGGATCGCCGGCGGCGTCACCCGCGCTTCACGGTCGAGGACGTGCAGGGCCAGCTCACGCTCGCCTCCAAGGTCGAGGTGCTGAACCTGTCGCTGGGCGGGGTGGCGATCCGCGCCGACCGCCGCCTCAACCTCGGCTCGCAGTACACGCTGAAGCTGGAGATGGGCGACCGCTTCATCGCGGTACAGGGACTGGTGGTGTGGGCGGTGCTCAGCGGGATGCGCAAGGTGCGCGGCGAGGACGTGCCCGAGTACTCCGCGGGGCTGAAGTTCGTGGACGTGCTCACCGACAAGGTGCAGGGCCTGATCGAGTTCATCGACGAGAACCGCATCGTCGAGGAGCACCGCCTGGCCGGGCTGCGCTTCCAGGTGGAGGCGCCGGGCAAGGCCGTGCTCGACGCGGTGGAGAGCTACCGCGTGCGGCTGATCAGCCTCTCCGGCATGCTGATCGAGGCGGACCGCGCGCTCGACGTGGACCGCGTCTACGCGATGCGGTTCCAGGCGCCCGGCGGGGCGCAGGTGGCTTTCGCCGGCCGCGTCGCCTCCTGCACGGAGGACGGCCAGGGCGGGCCGCGCCGCTTCCGGATGGGCGTGGCGTTCGTGGACATGGCCGGGCCGGACCGGGCGCGGCTCGAGTCGTTCGTGACCTCGCTCACGAATCGCGCGGCCGCCCGGTAACGCCGGCGGCGTGGCCTCGTCCCCGCGCCGCGCCGTCCCCTGCGGTGGAGACACCGCCGCGGGCGAGGGCGCCCGATCTGCGGCGAAAACCGGCGTTCTTCCGTGGCCCGCACGTTGCACCCCGCCCTCCCGCGGGAGGGCGCATGCGGCTCTGGGGCAAGCGGGTCCTGGCGGTGGACGACGACGTGGACACGCTCGACGTGGTGAGCGAGGTGCTGCGCCGGGCCGGCGCGGAGGTGATCGGGGTGGGAGCGGCCGAATACGCGCTGCCGACCGTCGTGTTCCTGATGCCGGACGTGCTGATCGTGGACGTGGCCATGCCGGGGCAGGACGGGGTGACGCTGGTGCGGCGTCTGCGCGAGCTGCCGCCCGACCACGGCGGCCTCATCCCCGCCGTCGCGCTGACCGCGGTGCCGCCGACCGCGGCCGCGCGCGCGGAGTGGCTCGAGGCGGGCTTCCAGCAGCACCTGGCCAAGCCGTTCGACCCGGAGGAGCTGGTCGCCCTGCTGGCCGCGCTGCTCGACTACCAGCGGGGGCCGGAGAGGAGGAGCAACTCGGCCTCGCCCGGCGGGAGCGGCCGCGCGAAGTAGAAGCCCTGCGCGTGCTCGCAGCCGAGCGCGCGCAGCCGCGCGAGCTGCTCCGCGGTCTCCACGCCTTCCGCGATCACCCGCCGCCCCAGGTTGTGCGCCAGCTCCACGATCGTGCGCACGATGACGCCGTCGTCGCCGGCCTGGCCCATGCGGCCGACGAACGAGCGGTCGATCTTCAGCACCTCGGTGGGCAGCCGGTGCAGGTAGCTCAGCGACGAGTAGCCGGTGCCGAAGTCGTCGATGTGGAACTCGACCTCCCGCCCCCGCAGCGCCAGCAGCACCGCCACCACCGCGTCGATGTCCTCCATGAACACGCTCTCCGTGATCTCCAGCCGCAGATAGCGCCCGTCGAGGCCGCTGCGGGCCAGCGTGTCCGCCACCAGGCGCTCGACGTCCGAGCGCGTGAAGCTCTGGCTGGTCAGGTTCATGCTCATGGTCAGCGCGGAGCCGTTGGTGTGCGCCAGCTTCCGGTTCCACTCCAGGAGCTGCGCGCAGCAGCGGCCCAGCACCCATTCGGAGATGCCCAGGATCAGGCCCGTCTCCTCGGCCACGGAGAGGAACGCGCCCGGGTTGAGGAGCCCGCGGTCGGGGTGCTGCCAGCGCAGGAGGGCCTCGAACCCGGAGATCTGGCCGCTCTGCAGCGACACGATCGGCTGGTAGTGCAGCCGGAACTCGTCGCGCTCGAGCGCGCGCCGCAGGTCGGTCTCGAGCTGAAGCCGGTTCAGGGCCTGCGCCTGCATGTCGCGGTCGAACAGCTCGTAGCCGCCCGGCCCGCGCGTCTTGGCGCGGTACATCGCGGTGTCCGCGTCGCGGAGCATGTCGTCGGGGCGCTCGTACGACAGGCTGAGCGTGATCCCCATGCTCGCGCTGACGAACACCTCCTGCCCGGACACCACGAACGGCACGGAGAGGCTGCGCTGGATCCGCTGCGCGACGTAGGTGGCGTCGAGGGGCGCCTCGATGTGGTCCACCAGCAGCGTGAACTCGTCGCCCCCCGCGTGCGCGACCATGTCGCCGGGGCGCAGGCACCCGACCAGGCGGCGCGCGACCGCCACCAGGAGCTGGTCGCCGCTCATGTGGCCCAGGCTGTCGTTGACCAGCTTGAAGCGGTCGAGGTCCAGGAAGAACACCGCGAAGCGGTAGTCGGGGTTGAAGCGGCAGCGCGCCACCGAGCGCTCGAGGCGCTCGAGGAAGGCGGCGCGGTTGGGCAGCCCGGTGAGGACGTCGTGGACGGCCTGGTAGCGCAGCAGCTCCTCGGCCTTCTTGCGCGGCGTGATGTCGCCGAGCGTGCCCGCCAGCCGGAGCGGGCGGCCGCTCTCGTCGAGCACGGCCACCGCGCGCGCGAGCACCCAGCGGTAGCTGCCGTCGCGGCGGAGCACCCGGTGCTCGCTCTCGAACGAAGGCGTGCGCCCCTCCAGGTGCGCGGCGAGGTCGTTCTGCAGGCCGGTCAGGTCCTCGGGATGGACGCGGTCGAACCAGGCGCGCGGCTGGCCCTCCGCGCTGGCCTCCTCCTCGTGCACCAGCGCGCGGAACCGCGCCGAGTAGTGGACGCGCTCGGAGCGCAGGTCCCAGTCCCACACCCCGTCGCCGGAGCCGGCCAGCGCGAGGTGGTAGCGCTCTTCGCGCAGCCGCACCTGGCCCCAGGTATCACGGCAGCGCTGGAGCTCTCGCGCGAGGGCTTCGAGCTGCGCGGCCAGGTCCAAGCTCTATCGCCCCTCGCGGATCCCGGGCACGTGACCGCGAAACGTACCGCTTTCGAACGGAGCGGTCAAACGCCGGGTCCTCCGGACCGCTGTGCTACCATCCGCCGGTTCGGGGCGCTCCGGGATGGACATCCAGACGATCGCGGTCGTGGGATCGGGGCTCATGGGCCGCGGCATCGCCTACGCCGCCGCCCTCGGCGCGTTCCGGGCCGTGCTGCACGACGTGTCCGCGGAGGCCCTGGAGCGGGCCCTGGGGCAGGTCCGCCAGGACCTCGAGGAGGCGGTCAACCGCGCCAAGCTGACCCCCGACCAGGCCCGCGACGCGCTCGCGCGCGTGGTGCCCGACGCGGACCTGCGGCACGCGGTCGCGGAGGCCGACTTCGTGATCGAGGCGGTGCCCGAGGACATGGGGCTGAAGGTCCGCATCTTCGAGGCGCTCGACCGCTTCACCGACGACGACGTGATCCTGGCCTCGAACAGCTCGGCGCTCTCCATCACCGAGATCGCGGCCGCCACGCGCCGGCCGGAGCGCGTGCTGGGGATGCACTTCTTCAACCCGGTG
>DATBIZ010000214.1:0-2470 GCA_036556645.1 Vicinamibacteria bacterium
GGCCGCAACCGCGTGGTCACGGCGGGGTCGCCGGGGGTGGGGAAGGCGGGGGGGTCGGCGGCGGCGGGGAAGACGGCCTAACCGACAACCGAGCCCGTACCCGAACCGGTACCCGTAACCGAAAGCGATCAGTGTCGGTACCCGAACCCGAGACCGGTTCCGAAACCGGAAGCCGACCTCGGTGTCGGTTTCGGTATCGGTTTCGGTATCGGTGTCGGTTTCGGACTCGGATACCGGTACTGGTTCGGGTACAGACTCGGTTTCGGTTACTGCGGCTGCGCCCCCCCGATGGGCTCCTCCGCCTTCGTCGCGATGTCCTGCGCCTTGCGCGCGAAGAACACCGCCGCGCCGAAGTTGTTCTCGCCGATCTGCTGCTCGGCTTTCTCGAGCAGCTCCTGGCAGCGGCTGACGGTCGCGCGGTCGCGGGCGTCGAGGCGGCTCATCAGGATGCGGGCCTCCGCGATCGCCGACGAGGCCTCGGCCTTGGTCTCGATGCCCTGGAGGCGGGCCTTGGTGCGGACGACCTCCATCTCGGTCAGCTCCAGCTCGCGCTGGAGCAGCGCGATCCGCTCCTCGAGCCGGCGTCGTTCCTCGTCCGCGGCGCGCCGGGACGCGGCGTCGCCACGGCCGGCCCGTCTGCCGGGCGCAGTCGTGGTCAGGCGCGTGAGGTTCAGCGCGCAGCGCGCCTCCGCGGTGGCCAGGCGGCCCATGAACTCGGCGCGCTGCGCGCGGTCCACCGCCACCGGCGATCCGCGGCCGGCCAGCGCCTCCGCCTCGCGCAGGTGCGACTCGGCCTGCTTGAAGGTCTCGGACGCGCGCTGCGGCGCGCCCGCCTTGCGCGCCTCCTCGACCGCGGCGCGGGCCGTCTTCAGGTCCACGCGCCGCGTCGGGGTGGGGGCGGCGGTCTTTGGCCCGGAGCTGGCGCAGGCGAGAGCGGGAAGGGCCACGAGTACGGCCCAGGGCGCGTGGAGGCGCATGCGCGGGCCGAGTCTAGCACCGAGTACCCCTACCCGGAAGCGCGGTGGCCTTCGGTGCTCACCGCATTTCCGGGCAGGGGTACTAAGATCCGGGATGCGGGGGGGAGCGTTGGCGCTGTGCTCGGTGTCCGGCGCGTGCAGCCGCTCGGGCAAGACCGCGCTCCTGGAGACGCTGCTGCGGGCGCTGCCGGAGCGGCGCGCGGCGGCGGTGAAGTTCACGACGACCGACGACGTGTTCGAGCGGTGCCCCCGCGGCACGCCGTGCGTCGTCTGCGACATCGACGTCCCGTTCCGGATCGTCACGGACCCGGCCACGCTCGGCGCGCCGGGCACGGACACCGACCGGCTGGCGCGGGCGGGGGCGGCGCGCGTCGTGTGGGCGATCGCCCGGCAAGGCGCGGCCGCGGCGGCCTGGGCGCAGGTGGAGAGGATGATCGGAGGCGCGGCGCTGGCGGTGATGGAGGGTTCGACGATCGTGGCCCTGGCGAACCCGGACCTGCGCGTGTTCGTGGCGCACCCGTTCCTCTCGCCCCGGCGCTGGAAGCCGACGTCTCCGCCCCTGATCGCGGCCAGCGACCTCGTGGTCGTGAACCTCCCGGAGGCCGGGGGCCGGCCGCCCTCGGCGGAGGTGATGGCGGCGCTGCGCGCGCACCGCCCGCAGGACGACGTCGTGATCGCCGACGTGACGCGGCCGCTGGCGCAGTGGGCGCCGGCCCTGCGCGCGCGCCTGGCGGGGTGGTCGTGAAGATCTCGCTCGCGCACAGCCCCGACAGCGACGACGCGTTCATGTTCTACGGCCTCGCCCGCGGTCACGTCCAGGCGCCGGGCCTCGAGGTCACGCACGTGCTGCGCGACATCGAGACGCTCAACCGCGAAGCGCGCGACGGCCGGCACGAGGTGACCGCGATCTCGTTCCACGCCTGGCCCTCCGTGGCCGACCGGTACGCGCTGATGCCCTGCGGCGGCAGCATCGGCGACGGTTACGGGCCGCTGCTGGTCGCGCGCGAGCCGCTGGCCCCGGCCGACGTCGGCGGCCGGCTGGTCGCGGTGCCGGGCACGCTGACCAGCGCCTACCTCGCCCTGAGGCTGTTCGCGCCCGCCGCGCGCACCCGGGTGGTGGCCTTCGACCGGATCCTCGACGAGGTGCGCGAGGGGCGGGCCGACGTGGGGCTGATCATCCACGAGGGCCAGCTCACCTACGGCGGCCACGGGCTGCACAAGGTGCTCGACCTCGGGGCCTGGTGGAAGGAGGAGACCTCGCTCCCGCTGCCGCTGGGGGCCAACGCGGTGCGGCGCGACCTCGGTCCGGAGCTGATGGCGAAGCTGACGCGGCTCGTGCGCGAGACCGTGCGCCACTCGCTCGCGCACCGCCCGGAGGCGCTCGCCTACGCGATGGAGTTCGCGCGCGGGATGGACCCCGCGGTGGCCGACCGGTTCGTCGGGATGTGGGTCAACGAGATGACCCTGGACATCGGCGAGCGCGGGCGGCGCGC
>DATBIZ010000215.1:0-4256 GCA_036556645.1 Vicinamibacteria bacterium
GAGCACGTACCCGAGCAGCACCAGGTCGGGTGCGTACGCCATGCCCTCCTGCTCGAGCTGGGCGGCGTGGTCCACCGTGTTCATGCCGGGCAGGGCCAGGTTCACCACTTCCCACGGCGTGCCGCGCCGGCGCGTGAGCCCGCGCTCCAGCCGCTGCGGGTAGGCGTCGTCGAACTCCACGCCCGCGCCCCAGGCGAAGGAGTCTCCGATCGAGAGCACGCGGCCCACCCCGGGCCGCCTCTCCACGGAACGCTCGAGGTCGCGATAACCGGCCGCGTTGCGCGGGCGCATCGCCCGCCGGTTCGTGTTCACCGGCGCGTAGCCGGTGGCCCGCTCGCGCGGCGCGCCGAGGACGCGGACCGCGGCCTCCGCGATCACGAGGAACACGCCCATGCTGGACAGCAGCAGCAGCAGCTCGGCGCGGCGGCGGCGCGGCACGTGGCCCATGATATGCGTGTTATCCTCGCCGGCGTCCCGTCGCCGGCATCACGGAGCAGCGCGCAAGTGTCCTTGGCCAACCCGGCGGCGCACCTCCGCGGACACGTGCTGGCGCTGGCCGCGCTCGCGGTCGCCGCGCCGGTCACCGCCCTCGCGCAAGCGCCCGCGCCCACCCCGCCCCCGCCGATCTTCGCGCGCGACGAGAAGGACTTCGAAGGCCTCACCAGCCTGGCCCTCGGCTCCGGCGCGCGCGCGTTCGGGATGGGCGGCGCGTTCCTGGCCCGCGCCGACGACGCGACCGCCGCCTCGTGGAACCCCGCGGGCCTGAGCTACCTGCGTCGCCCGGAACTGTCGGTGGTCGCCGCCCGCAACGCCTCCGCGCGCGGGCCCGCCGGCGACTTCCCCGACGACACGTTCGAGGGCTACACGCCCGACTTCATGGCCGCCGCCTACCCGATCGAGTTCGGGGCGGTCTCGGGCGCCGCCCAGGTCAGCTACCAGCGCGTGTTCTCGTTCGGAGGCGAGCGGTTGATCCTGGAGACGGCGCCTTCGCGGGTGTTCACCAGCAGCACCGAGGGCGGCTTCGACCTGATCGCGGTGGGGACCGGCCTGCGCGTGTCGCGCTCGATCCGCCTCGGCGCCACCGTGAACCGGTGGTTCCGCGGCTACTCGCAGCGCAAGTTCCGGTCGTTCGTGCCGCGGGGCCGGCAGGCGACCTGGCAGGACATCGAGTACTCGCTCCAGGGCTGGAACGTCAACCTGGGCGTGATCTGGAGCCCGGTCGAGAGCCTGAACCTCGGCGTGGTGGGCAAGACGCCGTTCACCGGCGACGTCGCGCTGCGCCGCGACCGGCGCGACGACTTCAGCGGCACGCTCGACCCGCTCGGAGTCACCGAGAACGAGTACACGGTGGACGACGTGAGGCTCGACTTCCCCGGCGCGCTCGGGTTGGGCGCGTCGTGGCGGCCGCGCAGCGCGCTCACGCTCTCCGCCGACTACACGCGCACGTTCTGGTCCGACGGCCGCATCCGGAACTTCTTCGTGCTCCAGCCCACGGAGCCCGGCAAGGACCCGCCCGTGCCGGTGCCCTACCCCGCGCTGCCGTATCCCACCCTCGACGACTTCGAGGACGGCCGCCCGCGCCAGTTCGACACGGCCCAGTTCCGCTTCGGCGTCGAGTACGTGGTGCTCGGCGCGCGGGTGAAGGTCCCCCTGCGCGCGGGGGTCTTCACCGACCGGCAGTACTTCGCGGATGCGGACGGCCAACCGCCGGTCTTCGTCGGGTTCTCGCTGGGGACGGGCCTGATCCTCGGCCCGGTGCTCTTCGACGTGGCATACGTCCGCGAGCAGAACACCTACCTGGACCCCGACGGCGCGGCGGGGCGCGGGACGTCGGTGACGTCCGTGTTCCAGCGGGTGTTCGTGTCGCTCATCTACCGTCACGGGAGCTGAGCCCGCGCGGGGGGTCCTCGCGCGGCACGAGCTGGTAGAACAGGCTGGACTCCCGCTTGAAGAAGCCCTCGGTGTGGAACGAGTCGTCGAGCTTCAGGTAGGTGTAGTCGACGTGGTGGCAGACCTCGTGGAGCAGCGTCCGCAGGAAGGTTCGGAACGCGACCACGCGCTTGTAGTGCACCGTGCGCATCCACACGCGGATGCGCGGGGTGTTCCGGCCGTCGCGGGTGTACAGGCCGTGCAGCTCGGCCTGTTGCAGGGTGGGACGCACGGCGAGCACCACCACCTGCACGTCCTCGATCCCGAGCGCGCGCGTGATGCCGAGACACAGCCGGTTGGCCACCGCCTCCACGTCGCGCCGGCGGTCCTGCTCGAGCGCGGAGCGCAGGAGCCCGACCAGCGGGCGCAAGCGGTCCGCCAGCGGCACGTCCACGCGTGGCACCTTGTCGCTGCGGTCGTAGATCGCGCGCTCGCGGCGGGACAAGCGGTCGTAGTAGGCGAACGGCATCCCCTGGCAGTGTAAGGGGAAGCCGGCGCGCGCGGCGGGGGGTCAGTTCAGGTAGCCCAGCGCCCGAAGCTGGTCGAGGACGTCCTGGGGCGGCTCCTGCGCGGGCTGGCGCGCCGCGCGCTTGGGAACGCGCGCCTCCCAGTCGTGCAGGTGGCGCGCGAGCTCGCGCGCGGCGGCCGGCTGCGCCTCCACCTGGTCGGTGAGCCGTCCGTTGGCCCGCCCGCGCGCCGGCTGCAGCTCGCGCGGGTTCACCCCGCCGTGGCCGTCGCGGTTCTCGATGTAGGTCCACTGCGACGAGTGCGCCGCCACCTTGTCCGCTCCGTCGTAGTACGTCTCGGTGACGAAGACGGCCGGCAGCGCGGGGCGCTCGCCCTCGCCCGTCAGCAACGGGAGCAGGGACACGCCCTGCAGGCTCGCGGGCGGCCGCACGCCGGCGTAATCGAGGATGGTGGGCATCACGTCGACGAGCCTCACCCTGTCCTCGACGCGCCGCGGCCGGAGCGCGGGCGCGCGCCGGCGGCCCCGGCGCCAGCCGGCCCCGGCGCGGCGGTGGAAGATCAGCGGCACCTTCACCTGCGAGTCGTAGAGCAGCAGGCCGTGTCCCCAGGACCGGTGCACCGCCGGATGGTCGTCCAGCCCCTGCCCATGGTCGCTGGTGAGGACGAACAGCGCGTCCTCCCAGCCGGGAAGGGCGGACAGGTCGGCCACGAAGCGGCCGAGGTCGTGGGAGACCTGGCGCACGGCGTCCCAGTAGCCGCGCGGCGCGCCCACCAGCCCGCGGTAGTTCGTCTGGAACTCCGGCCGCACCAGCTTCCACCCCTCGTGCACCTCCATCAGCACCACCTGCATGTAGACGGGCCGGCCGCGCGGGCGCGCGCGCGCGTGGTCGAGCATCCAGCCGAGCACGCTCCGCGAATCCGGGAGCGCCTGCTTCCGCCCCACCTGCTTCTGGCCGGGGCCCGGCTGCATCCAGTCCCAGACGACGTCGGATTCGAGGTAACGGTCGAAGCCCTGGCCGAAACGGAACACCTGGTTGAGGTTCGGATTGGCGGTGACGCCGACCGTCTCGTATCCGGCCCCGCGCAGCGCCTCCGCGAGCGTGACGAACTCGTCGGGGAGCACGTCGTACCGCTCGCGATGGACGCCGAGCACCCGCGGGTGCACCGAGGTGAGCAGCGACGCCATCGAGGGGCGCGTCCAGCTGCTCTGCGCGGTGACGTCCAGGAACTGCACCCCCTGGCGCGCCAGGGCGTCGATCTCCGGGGAGAGGTCGGGATGGGCCGCGTTGTAGCAGCCCAGCGCGTCGGAGCGCAGCGTGTCCACCACGACCAGGACCACGTGGGGACGCGCCGGCGGCTCGGGCCCGCACGAGGGAGCCGCGGCGAGGAGGGCGGCGGCCGCCGCCGGCGCGATCGGGGGTCTCCGCGGCATCGGATCGCACACGGTACGGCCCGGTCTGACCCGGTGTCAACGAGCGCGGCCGGCGCCGGAGGGGATAGACTTTCCTTCCACATGGACCTCCGCCGCGCTCCGTCCTCGCGGGCGATCCGCCTTCTCGCCGGCCCGGTGCTCGCCGCCGCCGGCCTGTCCGCCCGGGCCGAGACGCCCTGGCCGGACGTGGATCCGCGGGTCGTCACGCTGCTGTCCGGCGTCTCCGAGCCACGGCTCGCGGCCACGCTCCAGAAGCTCGGCTCCTTCCAGACGCGGCACACGCTCTCGAGCGAGGCGCCGGGACGCGGCATCGCCGCCGCCGGCCAGTGGATGCTCGAGGACCTGCGCGCGGCCAGCCCCCGCCTGCAGGTCGCGTTCGACACCTACGCCGTCCCGAAGCAGGGCGAGCGCGTGACCCGCGACGTGG
>DATBIZ010000216.1:0-16036 GCA_036556645.1 Vicinamibacteria bacterium
CCGTTGAGCGGCTCGTCGAGGAACAGCACGCGCGGGTTGTGGATCAGCGCGGCGGCGAGCGCGGTCTTCTTCCGCATCCCCTGCGAGTAGTCCACGATCAGCTTGCGGCGGTCCTCCGCCAGGCTCAGGAAGTCGAGCAGCTCGTCCGCGCGGCGGCGCGTCTCCACGCGGTCGAGGCCGTACATGCGGCCGGTGAAGTGCAGGTACTCCTCGCCGGTGAGCCGCTCGTAGAGCGGCAGCTCCTCGGGCAGGATCCCGATCACGCGCTTGATCGCCAGCAGCTCGGTGTCGAGGTCGAGCCCCTCGATGCGCACGCGCCCGGCGGTGGGGCGCAGCAGGCCGGTCAGCATCTTGATGGTGGTGCTCTTGCCCGCACCGTTCGGGCCCAGGAAGCCGAAGAACCGCCCGCGCGCGACGTCGAACGAGATGCCGTCCACGGCCGGGCGGCCGCGGAAGACCTTGCGCAGGCCCCGGACCTCGATGGCGGGCGCTCCCGCCGACGGACCGGCGGCCGGCGTGAAGCCCATGTCCTGTATGACTATCCCGTCCGGTGGAACGGGTCAACGCCGCCGGCCCCCCGACTCGGACTCGGGCTCGGATTCGGACTCGGAGTCGGATTCGGATTCGGATTCGGAATCGGGTACCGGCACTGATACGGATACGGTCTCGGACTTCGAGTCCGTGGACCGTACCCGAACCGGTGCCGGTACCCGAAACCGAGCCCGAAACCGAGGCTGGCCCCTTCGCTTGACGTCGCCCGCCTCGGCCCGTATCCTGCCCGCGGTTTCCTGCAGCTGAACATCCCTCCGCCGGCTCCCGCCCAGGAGCGTCCATGCCCGTGTCCCGTCTCTGCCGCGTCGTGCTCGCCGCCCTGTCCCTCGCTCTCGCCGTCCGTGCCACCGCCGGGGTGATCCCGAGCCGGAACGTCAACATGGTCTCGGGCACGTCGTGGCCCGACGGCGACCCGTTCCTGCAGCGGCAGAACGAGGGCTCGATCGCCGCCTCCACGCGCAACCCGCTGCACCTGCTCGCGGGCGGCAACGACTACCGCACGGTGGACATCCCGGGGATGCCCGGCGGCCGCATGACCGGCGACGCCTGGCTCGGCGTGTTCTGGTCGCGCGACGGCGGCAGCCGGTGGAGCAGCACGCTGCTGCCGGGATACCCGCAGGACGACTCCCCCGCCGGGTTGGCCTCGCCGCTCAAGGGCCTCGAGGCGGGCGCGGACGCCGTGCTCCGCGCGGGCACGAACGGGCTCGTCTACTACGCCGGCATCGCCTTCAACCGCGCGGCGATCCCCGACAACGCGCACGGCACCGGCAAGCTCGGCAAGCTGTTCGTGGCGCGCTTCATCGACGACAACGCGAAGGAGACCGGCAGCCCGTTCCGCTACGTCGGCACCGCGGCCGCGGACCAGGGCAACGACGAGCGGTTCCTGGACAAGCCGTGGCTGGCGGTGGACGTGCCGCGCCTCGGCGCCGGGCAGTGCACGATCCCGGCCTCGGGCGCCGTGCCCGCGCAGTCGTTCAAGGCCGGCAACGTGTACCTGAGCTACACGGCGGTGAGCGGCGATCCCGCGAACCTGAGGACGCGGCTGCTGTTCACGCGCTCGCGCGACTGCGGCGCCACCTTCAGCGCGCCGATCGCGCTCACCGACGGCACGACCGTGGACCAGGGCACGGTGATCGCGGTCCACCCGCTGACCGGGTGGGTGTACGTGGCCTGGCGCCGGCTCGATCCGGTCACGCGCTCGGCGGCGTTCCTGATCGCGATCTCGATCGACGGCGGACGGTCCTTCACGCGCCCGATCGAGGTGCAGCGGCTGGCCCCCTACACGCTCTCCGACGGCGCCACCAAGGTCGCCAGCGTGTTCGAGCAGGGCACCTCGCTGGTGTCGTTCCGCACCACCGGCTTCCCGGCCCTGGCGGTGGACGCGCTCGGCATCGTCTACGTCGCGTGGTCGGAGCGCGGAATCGGCCCGGGCGGCGACGCGCGGATCGTGGTCAAGCGCTCGCCCGGCGGCCTCTTCTGGTGGTGGGGGGCCGAGGCGGCCAACCGGGGCGACGAGCGCGGGCACGAGCTGATGCCCTCGCTGCTCTTCCACGCCGGCAAGCTGCTGCTGATCCATTACACGCTGGCCGAGGACCACACGGTCGGCGTGCTCACCCCCGTCGGCGACGGCACGTTCACCGAGAGCCGGGAGCGGGCCGGCGACCTGGCGGATCCCGCCGATCCGAGCAAGGTCTTCCGGGAGTTCGTGGCCGACGCGGCCCCCGGAGGCCTGAAGCGCCGGCACACGATGGACGTCTGGGTGCGTGCGGCCGAGCCGCCGCTCTCCTGCGACCTGCGCCTGGCCTGGAACGCCTCCACGCGGGTCTCGCAGTACGTGTTCGGGGACACCGGCGAGAGCGGCATCCGCCAGTTCCAGTTCAACCCGCCGAACCTCCCGCTCTTCTCCTGCGCCGGGGTGCTGGAGAACTGCCGCGCGTTCGTCGGCGACTACGTGGACCTGGCGGCGGGGCCGGCGTTCGTGCCGAAGGGGCCGTTCTGGACGTACAACCTCGACCCGCGGACCGCGCAGACCGTGCACGCGGTCTGGACCGACAACCGCGACGTCCGGCCGCCGCCGCCCGGAAGGACCTGGGCCGACTACACGCCCCCCTTCTCGCCGTTCAGCGACACGCTGGGCCCGCAGAGCCTGTTCGACCCCGCGCAGGCGCGGCCGGTGTGCGTCCCCGGCGACGAGGGATTCACCACCGCGGGCATGCGGAACCAGAACCTCTACACGTCGCGGCTGACGGAGGGGCTGGTGGTCGGCTCGCCGCAGAACGCGAAGCCGCTCGGGTTCGCGACGCTGCCCGGCGGGCAGACCGTGCTCCTCCAGCGGTCGTTCGTGGTCGTGGTGCAGAACACGTCCGCCGCGCTGAAGACCTTCCGCCTGCGCATCCGGAACCAGCCACCGGACGGGGGCTCCACCGGCAAGGCGTCGTTCCTGCAGTTCCCGGAGCCGGGCCTGCCCGACCCGCTCACGGAGCTGTTCGTCAACGTGGGGGCGAAGAGCAGCGCCACGCGCACCGTGTTCGTCACCTCCACCAGCCCCGACGCCACCATCACGGTGGACGTGCAGCAGGCGACCGCGCCCGGCGGCGACGTGATCCCGCCCGGCGACGGCGGCCTGCAGGCCTCGGTGGTGCTGAACCCGGACATCACGAACCCGGACATCACCAACCCCGACATCACCAACCCGGACATCACCAACCCCGACATCACGAACGCCGAGGTCTACAACCCCGACATCACGAACCCGGACATCACGAATCCCGACATCACGAACCCCGACATCACCAACCCGGACATCACCAACGTGCAGGTGATGAACCCGGACATCACCAACCCCGACATCACCAACCCGGACATCACCAACCCCGACATCACCAACGTGGGGCCCGGGTCGTACACCGACGCCACCTGGACGGTGAAGGACGAGGGCAACACGACCGGGGGCTACAAGGTCAAGCTGCTGATGAACGGCACGCTCCCCCCGGGCTTCCGCGCGCAGCTCATCCTCCACCGCGGCCATTCGACGCCGGTGGCGGTCGGCTGCGAGCTGGCCGTGCAGCGCCAGGCCATCGTGGTCGCGAACATCGTGGACCCGGTCTTCGTGGACCCGCTGTCGCCCGACATCACGAACCCGGACATCACGAACCCCGACATCACCAACGCCACCGTGTACGTGGGCCCGGGCGACGACTGGGTGCAGGCCACGCTGCGCCTGTTCGACCCCGACCCCACCGACGACGTGACCGCGCAGGACGTGCTCGACCGCGTCACCCCGGTGATCGTCTCGCAGGCCGTGAACACGATCGAGGCCGCCGCCGGCAGCCGCACGCCCCCCGTGGCCGTCCCCGACGCGCGCACGGTCGTGTTCGCGCAGCCGCCCGCGCGCGGCAGCGCCGGCGTGCCGCTCTCGCCCCCGGTGCGGGTGCAGGTGCGCGACCAGTCCGGTGCGGTCGTCCCCGGCGCGCTGGTCACCCTCTCCCTGGACGACAACCCGACCGGCGCCACGCTGGCGGGGGCGAGCGCCACCACCGACCAGACGGGCGTGGCGACGTTCGCCCTGCTGAGCGTGGACCGTGCGGGCGCGGGCTACACGCTGCGCGCCTCCGTCGGCGAGTTCTCGCCGGCCGTCTCCAGGCCGTTCACGATCCTGGAAGCCTGCGCCGCCGACGGCGCACCGAGCGTGTCGCGCTACGTCGTCGGGCCGCCGGGCTTCAGCACGGAGCCCCTGGCCTCGCGCGAGGCGAGGGACTTCGACGGCGACGGCGACCCCGACCTGGCCGTCGTCCACGGCGACGGCACGGTCACGAAGATGGCCGGCGACGGGCTGGGCGCCTTCACGGTCGCCCACCAGCTCACCGTGCCGGCCACGCCGCGCGCGCTGGCCGTCGGCGACTTCAACGAGGACGGCCTGAGCGACCTCGCGATCGCCTCCACCACCGCGAACCAGCTCGTCCTCGTGCTCTCGGACGCCGATCGGCCCGATACGTTCTTCACCGCCTCCACCGCCACCACGCTCGCGCTGCCCGGCGGGCCCAGCGCGCTGGCCACCGGCGACTTCAACGGGGACGGGCTCGCGGACCTGGCCGTGACGCTGGAGACGTCCGGTGACGTGGCCGTCCTGCTCGGCGAAGCCGGGCCCGGGTTCCTGCCGCCCGCGCTCGTGCGCGTCGGCCGGGCGCCGATGGCGATCGCCACCGGTGCGTTCGACGCGGCCGCGGGGCTCGACCTGGTGGTCGCGCACCTTCCCGCGGACGACCCCGAGTCGAGCCAGGGCCGCGTGTCCCTGCTCTCCGGCGACGGCCTCGGCGGCTTCGCGTTGACGACCACCACCGCGACCACCGGCACCGGCCCGACGGCCATCGCGGCCGGCGACCTGACCGGCGGCGCGGGGCTGGACGTCGCCGTCGCGCACCAGGGCAGCCAGGACGTCCAGGTGATGGTCGGCAACGGCACCGGCGGGTTCGGCGCGGGCCCCGTGATCGCGCTGGGCGCCAGCCCGCGGGCGGTCGCCGCCGGCGACTTCGACGCGGACGGCCACCTCGACCTGGCCACCGCCAACGGGACCGCGGACACGGTCGCGCTGATCTTCAGCGACGGCACGGGCAAGTTCCGGCCGCCCGTCACCTTCGTGGAAGGCCCGGAGCCCGTGGACGTGGCCGCCGGCGACTTCAACCAGGACGGGCGCGCCGACCTGGTGGTGACCAACCGGTTCTTCGCCGGCGAGTGCTGCGACAACGTGGCGGTGGTGATCTCGTCGTGCGGCGCGACCACCGCGGACCTCGCCGTGCAGCTCTCCGACGCGCCGGACCCGGTCGCGGCCGGGGGAACCTTGACCTACACCGCCGTCGTCACCAACGAGGGGCCGTTCGCGGCGCCGTCGGTGGCCCTGACCCAGGAGGTGCCCGGCCCGGTGCAGGCCGTCTCGCCCTCGACCGGCGATTGCACGCCGGGTCCGCCCGTGGTCTGCGCGCTGGGCACGCTCGCCCCGGGGCAGGGCGCGACGGTCACGGTGGCCGTGACCGCGCCCGCCGCGGGCGGCGCGGTGTCGAGCCAGGCGACGGCGAGCGCGGGCGCGCTCGACCCGCGGCCGGCCGACAACACGGCCATCGCGTCCACCGCGGTGGCCAGCGGGCCGCGGCTGCTGCTCGTCACCACCACCGCCGACGGCGGCGGCGGCTCCCTGCGCCAGGCCATCCTCGATTCGAACGCCAGCCCCGGCGTCCGCGACACGATCCGCTTCGCGCTCGGTGCCGGTGGCCCGCACGTGATCGGCGTGGGCTCGGCGCTGCCCATCGTGGACGATCCGGTGGTGATCGACGCGACGGTCGAGGGCGGCTGCGACGGCTCGCCGCCGCGCGTGCAGCTCGACGGCGCGGACGCCGGCACCGGCGTGTTCGGCCTCGTGCTGCGGGCGGGCAACAGCGCCGTGCGCGGGCTGTCCATCGTCGGCTTCGACCTGGCCGCCGTGTTCCTCAACGGCGCGGGCGGGAACGTGGTCGAGTGCAACTACCTGGGCCTCCATGCCGACGGCGCGACCGGGCGCGCGAACAACGAGGGCGTGCTCCTGTCCGGCTCGGCGGGCAACACGATCGGCGGGGCGGCGCCGCGTGGCAACGCGATCGCGGCCGGCCGCGTGGAAGGCGTCCACGTCCTGGGCGCGTCCTCCACCGGCAACGTGATCGCGGGCAACCGCATCGGCACCAACGCCGCGGGCACGGCGGCGGTCGGCAACGCGCGGGGCGTGGTGATCACCGACGGCTCGAACAACGTGGTCGGCGGCCTCGCCGCCGGCGAGGGCAACCTGATCTCGGGCAACCGGGGCAACGGCGTGCAGGTGACCGGCGCCGCCACCGGCAACCTCGTGGCCGGCAACCGCATCGGCACCGACGTCTCGGGCTCGTCCGCGCTGCCCAACGGCGCGCACGGCGTCGAGATCGTGGACGCGGGAGGCAACGTGGTGGGCGGCCGCTCCGACCTCGCGCGCAACGTGATCTCCGGGAACGCGCTGCGCGGCGTGCGGATCGCGGGAGCCTCCGCGGCCGGCAACCGCGTCCAGGGGAACCTGATCGGCACCGACGCGGCCGGCACCGCGGCCCTCGGCAACGCGGGGGGCGGCGTGGACATCGACCTCGGCGCGCAGAACGTGGTCGGCGTGCTGGACGTCGTGGAGGAAGCCAACGTGATCTCCGCGAACGGCCAGCACGGCGTGCGGATCAGCGGCGGCGCCGGCAACGCGGTCAACGGCAACTTCATCGGCATCGACGAGGCCCGCCAGCGCGCGCTCGGGAACGCCCTCTCCGGCATCTCGTTCCAGTCCGGCGCCGCCGGCAACGCGGTGGGGACCTCCGTCCAGAACCACATCGCGAACAACGGCGAGTCGGGCATCGAGCTGTCCGCGGGCGCGGGCACCGGCAACCGGCTGTGGTCGAACCGGCTGCACGACAACGGCGGCCTCGGCATCGACCTGGGCGGCGACGGCCCCACCCCGAACGACCCCGCCGACCGTGACGGCGGCCCGAACAGCCTGCAGAACACCGCCGTGCTCTCGGGCGCCTCCACCGGCCCCGGCGGCACGCGCGTGATGGGGTCCTTCCAGACGACGCCGCTCACGCCGCTGGTGGTCATGCTGCACGGCAACGCCGCCTGCGACCCCAGCGGATTCGGCGAGGCCGAGTTCCCCCTGGTGGGCGTGTCCGGCTCCTCGAACGCGAACGGGGACTTCTTCATCGACGCGACGTTCGGCGTGGTGGCCGTGGGCACGGCGATCACCGCCGTGGTCACCACCACCGGCGGCGCGCCGAGCCCGGACGACACCTCGGAGATCTCGAACTGCGTGACGGTGGTCTCGTCGGCGGTGCCGGACGGGTTCACGAAGGTGTGGGTCGGCGGCACCGCGGGCAACGAGACCGGCTGGACGGGCGCCTCCAACTGGAGCCCGGAGGGCGTCCCCACCGACACCGACGACGTCTACATCCAGCCCACGCCGGACGACCCCCTGGTCAACACCGGCGGCGCGACCACGCGCAACCTGACCGTGGCCGAGGGCGCGCGCCTGTCGCTGGGCGGGTTCACGCTCGCGGCCACCGGCCACGTGGACGCGGCGGGCGCGATGGCCGGCCCCGGCACGCTCCGCATGGCCCCGGCGGCGCTGGGCACGCTCCGCGGCGCGGTGCCGGCCTTGAGCGTGGAGGGGCTGGTGATGCCCGGCGGCGGGGGGTTCGCGGTGCTCGGGGATCTGGGCGTCGTCTCGGGGGGCACGCTCGATCCCGGCAACCAGGTGGTCACCGTCGGCGGCGCCTTCTCGACCTCGGGTACCGGCATCCTGAAGATGGGCCCGGGCGCCGCGCTGTTCGTCGCCGGCGACGCGCTGTTCGCCGGAGGCAGCACCGAAGACGCGCTGGTCGCGGGCACGCTCCGCGTGGGCGGCAGCTTCACCCAGAGCAGCCAGACGAGCCCCGCCTCGTTCTCCGCCTCCGCGGGCCACTTGACCATCCTCGACGGGCCGGGGGCGGCGATCGCCTTCGCCACGCCGGGCGACCGGATCGGCACGTCGCACTTCGGCGCCCTCGAGCTCCAGATGCCCGGTGACGTGTCGCTCTCGAGCGCGGTGTTCGGCACGGGCCCGCTGATCACGCGGGGGCCGACCGCCCCCATCGTCCTCGGCCGCGGCCAGCCGCTCACCTTCGCCGGGGTCAGTGTCTTCCGCCTCGTGCTCGACGACGCGTTCCTGTCCTCGGCCGGCGGAACGCTGTCGCGGTTCGACGACGTGACGTTCCAGAACTTCGGGTCGAAGCTGCGGATGAGCGTCGCCCACCCCGGGGCGGCCCAGCCCTTCCCGATGAGCAACGTGGACTTCGGCCTGGTCACGCCCGCGGAGGGCCTCCTGGCGGTCACGGACACCGCGCCGGCCGACGGCGTCACGCTCGCGCTCGCGCTCACCGGCGCCTCCCCCGCGAACGGCTGCCCGTTGACCTTCCGCAGCGGCGCCACCGTCACCTGGAACGGCGTCCCTTGCGGCCAATGACCGCCTGAACGCCCCCGCCGCGCGTGCTTGTCGCGCGCGGCGGGCCGTCCCATAATCGGCGCACCCGTTCGCCGCACCACGGCTCCCGCGCGGAGGCGCATCCAAACCAGCTCGACCATGCCCGCTCCCGCCGCCGGCGCCACGCTGAGCCACTATCGGATCATCCAGAAGCTCGGGGCCGGGGGCATGGGCGAGGTCTACCTGGCCGAGGACGTCCGCCTGCGCCGGCAGGTCGCGCTGAAGTTCCTGCCCGAGGACGTCACGCGCGACGTGGACCGCCGGCGCCGCTTCGAGCAGGAGGCGCGGGCGGCCGCCGCGATCGAGCACCCGCACATCGCCGCCGTCTACGACGTGGACGAGATCGAGGGCCACACCGTGATCGCGATGGAGTACGTGCGCGGGCAGAGCCTGCGCGCCGCCATCGCCATCCGCCGGCTCGAGCCGCTGCAGGCCATCGAGCTGGCGGTGCAGGTGGCGGACGCGCTGGCCAAGGCGCACGAGCGCGGGATCGTCCACCGGGACCTGAAGCCCGAGAACATCATGGTCTCCGAGGACGGCTACGTGAAGGTGATCGACTTCGGGCTGGCCAAGCTGCTCGACCCGCTCTCCGGCACCGCCCCCGGCGCCTCGGTCACCCCCGACGCGGACACCGAGACGCAGTCGCGGGTGTACACCAGCCAGGGCCGCGTGCTGGGCACGGTGGCCTACATGTCGCCCGAGCAGGCGCGAGGCGCGGAGGTGGACGCGCGCAGCGACGTGTTCTCGTTCGGGGTCGTGCTCTACGAGATGCTCTCGGGCGAGGACCCGTTCCGCCGGCCGAGCGCGGTGGAGACGCTCAGCGCGATCCTGCGCGACACCCCGCCGCCGCTGCACCTGGCCGCCGCGCGCACGCCCCCGGAGCTCCAGCGCGTGATCCGCAAGGCGCTGGCCAAGGACCCGCCCGAGCGCTACCAGGGCATGAAGGAGCTGGCGGCGGACCTGCGGCTGGTGCGCGAGCGGCTGGCGCGCCCGCGCGCGGCGCTGCCGCCGTGGCCCTGGCTGGCGGGGGCGGCGCTCGGCATGCTGCTGCTGGCCGCCGGCGCCTGGCGGCTCGCGCGCGCGCCCGCCACGCCCGCCGCGGTGGAGCCCTTGTCCGTGCTGGTGGCCGACTTCCGCAACGGCACCGGCGATCCCGTCTTCGACGGCGCGCTCGAGCAGGCGCTCGGCATCGGCCTCGAAGGCGCCTCGTTCATCACCTCGTTCGGCCGGCCCCAGGCGCGGCGCCTGGCCGCGGAGCTCGACGCCTCCGCCGACGGCACGCTCGACGAGGCGCGCGCGCGCCTGGTGTGCCGCAGCCACGGCATCAAGGTCGCGGTGGCGGGAGCGATCGAGACGGACGGCGACGGCTACCGCCTCCGGGCGTGGGCGCTCGATCCGGTCACGGCCGCGCGGCTGGCCGAGGCCGAGCGGCACGTGGGCACGAAGGCGGAGGTGCTGCAGGCGGCGGATCACCTCGCCGCCGACCTGCGCCGCGGCCTGGGCGAGCAGGCGCCGGAAGGCGCGCGGGCGATGGCGGGCGAGACGTTCACCACGGGTTCGCTCGACGCGATGAATAGCTACGCGCGGGCGCAGGAGCTCCAGTACCGCGGCCGATACCAGGAGGCCATGGCCGAATACCGGGCCGCGCTGGGCCAGGACCCGGAGATGGGGCGCGCCTACGCGGGGCTGGCCGCCCTCCTGGCCAACCGGGGCGAGCGCGAGCAGGCGGAGTCCCAGTTCGAGCTCGCGCTCGCGCGCGTGGACCGCATGTCGGAGCGCGAGAAGCTGCGCACACGCGGCGGGTACTACCTGTTCCGCCGCGACGGCCCGCGCGCGGTCGAGCAGTACGCGGCGCTGGTCGCGCAGTTCCCCGCGGACACGGCCGGCCGCGCCAACCTCGCGCTCGCCCACTTCTACGCGGGCGACATGAAGCGGGCGATGGAGGAGGGCCGGCGCGCGGTCGCGATCTACCCCCGCAACGTGCCCCAGCGCAACAACGTCGCGCTCTACGCGCTCTACGCCGGCGACTTCGCGGAGGCGGAGAAGGAGGCGCGCGAGGTGCTGGCCCTGAACGCGGCCTTCGAGAAGGCGTGGCTGGCGCTGGCGCTCGCGCAGGCCGGCCAGGGCCGCCTCGAGGACGCGCGCGCGACCTACGACACGCTCGGCGGGGTCAGCGCGCTCGGCGCTTCCTTTGCCGCGCTGGGCCACGCGGACCTCGCGCTCTACGAAGGACGGCCCTCCGACGCGGTGCCCGCGCTGCGGAACGGGATCGCGGCCGACCGCGCGCAGGGCCGCGCGGGGGCAGCGGCGCAGAAGGCGGCGGTGCTGGCCGAGGCGCTGCTCGCGCTCGGCCGCGGGCGCGAGGCGGTGGCCGCGGCCGCAGAGGCCGAGGGGGGCAGCCGGGCGGAGAGCGTGCTGGTGCCCGCGGCGCGCGCGTACCTGGGCGCCGGCCGCGAGGGCGAGGCGAGGAGGCTGGCCGGCCGGCTCGCCTCACACTGGCAGGCCGCGCCCCAGGCCTACGGCCGGCTGATCGAGGGCGAGATCGAGCTCGCGCGCGGCCGCCCGCGCGAGGCGGTCCGCCTGTTCCAGGAGGCGCGGGCGCTCGCCGACACCTGGCTCGGCCGCTTCGACCTGGGCCGCGCCTCGCTGGCGCTCGGCGCCTTCCCCGAGGCGCACGCGGACTTCGACGTCTGCCTGCAGCGGCGGGGCGAGACGGCCGCGGCCTTCCTGGACGACGTGCCCACGCTGCGCTACCTGCCGCCGTTGCACTACTACCTCGGCCGCGCGCAGCAGGAGCTGAAGAGCCCGCGCGCGGCGGAGTCGTTCCGGCTGTTCCTGGAGACCAAGGCCAGGGGCGACGACCCGCTGGTCGCGGACGCGAAGTCGCGCGTGCGCTAGCGAGCCGAGCCGAGCCGGAACGACGACGGTGTCCTACGCCCTTCGCTCTTCCGCCGCCGCGCGGCGGGCCAGCGGCAGGCTGCGGCCCAGCACCGGCGCGATCACGCGCAGCTCGCCCATCAGCGTCTCGAACTGCTCCGGGTACAGGCTCTGCGCGCCGTCGGAGAGCGCCTTCTCCGGGTTGTCGTGCACCTCGATGAGCAGGCCGTCCGCGCCGGCGGCCACCGCCGCGCGCGCCATCGGGATCACCTTGTCGCGCCGGCCGGTGCCGTGGCTCGGGTCCACCAGGATCGGCAGGTGGCTGAGCTTCTTCACCACCGGGATCGCGGAGATGTCGAGCGTGTTGCGCGTCGCGTTCTCGAAGGTGCGGATCCCGCGCTCGCAGAGGATCACCTGGGTGTTGCCGCCGGCCAGGATGTACTCGGCGGAGAGGAGCCACTCCTCGATGGTGGCCGACATGCCGCGCTTGAGCAGCACGGGGCGGCGCACCTTGCCCAGCTCCTTGAGCAGGTCGAAGTTCTGCATGTTGCGCGCGCCGACCTGCAGGCAGTCCACGTAGCGCAGCATCATCTCGATCGTGCGCAGGTCCATCACCTCGCTGATCACGGCCAGGCCCGCCTCGTCCGCCACCTCGCGCATCCAGCGCAGCGCGGTCTCCCCGTGCCCCTGGAACGCGTAGGGCGACGTCCTCGGCTTGAAGGCGCCGCCGCGCAGCACGCGCGCGCCGGAGGCGCCCACCGACTGCGCCACGGTCCGCACCTGGTCGCGGGTCTCCACCGAGCACGGGCCGGCCATCACGATCACCTCGGGGCCGCCCACCTGCACCCCGCCCATGTCCACCACGGTGGCGGCGGCCTTGAACGTGCGGCCCACCAGCTTGTACGGCTCCGAGATCTTCACCACCTCGCGTACGCCGGGCAGCAGCTCGATCGCGCGCGGGTCCACCGGCTCGCGCGGCACGCCCACCGCGCCCAGCACGGTATGCGCGACGCCGGTCGAGCGGTGCACGTCGTAGCCGACGCCCACCAGCGCCTCGATCACCTTCTGCACCTGCTCCTCGGATGCGGTGTGCTCCATCACGATGACCATGGGTTCCCTCACTCCTTGTTCCTGTCGGCGGCCGTGTCTTCGCCGTGCGCGGCCAGCCGCTCGAGCCGCCGGCTCTCGTCGATGATCCGCTCGAAGACCCGCCGCACCGCGGTCGGGTCGAGCGGGCCCGGGTTCTCGCGCATCACGCGCTCCAGGATGCGGGCCTCGCGCTCGGGCGAGTAGACGGGCAGGCCCAGCGTCCGCTTGATGCGGCCGATCTCCACCGCGCAGGCCGAGCGGCTGTTGAGCAAGCCCATGAGCTGGGTGTCGATCTGGTCGATGCGGCGCCGCCACCGCTCGATGTCCTCGCTCTCCGCCGGCGGCGGCGCGGAGGCCGCCGCCCTCAGATCGCGCTCTTCAGCCATCGCACCTGCGCCCCCAGGTCGCCCTGCGGGTGCTCCTCGAGGTAGCGGACCAGCGCGCTGCCCACCACGACGCCGTCCGCGACGCGCGCGGCCGCCTTCACCTGCTCCGGGGTGGCGATCCCGAACCCGAGCGCCACCGGCTCGCCCGTGAGCCGACGCAGCCGCGCCACCAGCGGGGACGCGTCCTCGGAGAGGGCCTCGCGCTCCCCGGTCACCCCGGTGCGGCTGACCGCGTAGACGAACCCGCGCGAGGCCTCCGCCACGCGGCGGAGGCGCTCGTCGGGGCTGGTGGGCGCGGCCAGGAACACCGTGTCCAGCCCCGCCGCGCGTGCCCGGTCCAGCCAGCCGGCCGCCTCCTCGGGCGGCAGGTCGGTGACCAGCACGCCGTCCACGCCGGCGTCGCGCGCGTCGGTGGTGAGCCGGTCCAGGCCGTAGCGGAAGAGCGGGTTCGCGTAGCTGAACAGCAGCAGCGGGATCTGGCTGCGGCGCCGCACGCGCCGCACCACCTCGAGCACGCGCTCGAGCGTGACCCCGCGCGCCAGCGCGCGCTCGGAGGCGCGCTGGATCACGGGCCCGTCCGCGACCGGGTCCGAGAACGGCACGCCCAGCTCCAGCACGTCCACCCCGGCCAGGTCCAGCTCGGCCGCCAGCTCCACCGTGCGCTCGAGCGAGGGGTCGCCCGCGGTCAGGAAGGCGACGAAGGCCGGCCGCCGCTCGGCCCGCCGCGCCGCGAACCGCTCGCCGATGCGGCTCACGCGCCCTCCGCGTCCTGGACGCTCTCGAGGTCCTTGTCGCCGCGGCCGCTCAGGTTCACCACCACCGCGCGGCCCCTCCAGGCCGCGGCCTCGCGCGCCAGCCAGGCCACCGCGTGCGATGACTCGAGCGCGGGGATGATGCCCTCGGTCTCGCAGAGCAGGTGGAACGCGGCCAGCGCCTCCGCGTCGGTGGCGGAGGCATAGTGGACGCGCCCCTGGTCGCGCAGCAGCGCGTGCTCGGGGCCGACCGCCGGGTAGTCGAGGCCGGCCGACACCGAGTGGGTGGGCAACACGTTGCCCGCGTCGTCCTGGAGCAGGTAGGTCCGCGTCCCGTGCAGGACGCCCACCACGCCGGCGGTCGCGGGCAGAGCGGGCGAGGGGTTCGCTTCCGAGCGAGCGAGGGGGTCAGGGGGGAGCGAGGCCGCGCCCCCCTGCTCGACGAGGAAGCGCGCCGCGTGGTCGCCGGGCCGCGGCGACCGTCCGCCGGCCTCGACCCCGACCATGGCCACCGGGTCCTGGAGGAACGCGTGGAAGAGCCCGATCGCGTTCGAGCCGCCGCCGACGCAGGCCACCAGCAGGTCCGGCAGGGTGCCCAGGACGGCGAGCGCCTGCCCGCGCGCCTCGCGGCCGATCACGGACTGGAAGTCGCGCACCATCGCCGGGTAGGGATGGGCCCCCAGCACGGAGCCGAGCAGGTAGTGCGTGGTGCGCACGTTGGTGACCCAGTCGCGCATCGCCTCGTTGATCGCGTCCTTGAGGGTGCGCGAGCCCGCGTCCACCGGCCGTACCTCCGCGCCGAGCAGGCGCATGCGCCGGACGTTGGGCGCCTGGCGCGCCATGTCCTCGGTGCCCATGTAGACGACGCACTGCAGGCCGAGCCACGCGCACACCGTGGCGGTGGCCACCCCGTGCTGGCCGGCACCGGTCTCCGCCACCACGCGCTCCTTGCCCATGCGCTTCACCAGCAGCGCCTGGCCGAGCGCGTTGTTGATCTTGTGGGCGCCGGTGTGGCAGAGGTCCTCGCGCTTGAGCAACACGCGGCAGCCCAGCCGCTCGGAGAGCCGCGCCGCGTGGGTCAGCGGCGTGGGCCGGCCGACGTAGTCGCGCAGGGCGGCGGCCAGCGCGTCGCGGAACGCTTCGTCGCGGGTGGCCGCGGCGTACGCCGCTTCCAGCTCGCGCAGCGGCTCCATCAGCGTCTCCGGCACGAACCGCCCGCCGTAGGGGCCGAAGTGGCCCTGCGCGTCCGGGGCCATCGTCTCGAGGCGGCTCATCGCTCCGCCGCCGTGCGCACGGCCTCGATGAAGGCGCGCATCTTGTCCGCGTCCTTGCGCCCCGGGGACGACTCCACGCCGCTCGACACGTCCACGAGGTCCGGCCGCGCCGCGGCCATCGCCACGTGGACGTTTTCGGGGGTCAGGCCGCCGGCCAGCCCGAGGAACGCCGCCTTCTCGCGCACCTCGCGCGCCCGCGTCCAGTCGAAGGCCTGTCCGGTGCCGCCCGGCGCGGCGGAGGACTTGGTGTCGAGCAGGAGGCCGGCGACGTGCGGCAGGTACCGCAGCGCGTCGCCGGCGCGGAAGCCCTCGCCCACGCGCACCGCCTTGATCACGCGCCGCGGGAGGCGCGCGGCGTCCTCCGGCGGCTCGTCGCCGTGGAGCTGGATCACGTCGAGACCGACCTCGTCGGCGGTGCGCGCCACCGCCTCCACGGGCGCATCCACGAACACGCCCACGCGCAGCACGAACGGGGGCAGCGCGTGGGCGATCTGGCGCGCCTTCTCGCGGTCCACCCAGCGCGGGCTCCGCGGCCAGAACACGAGACCCACCGCGTCGGCGCCCAGACGCGCGGCCAGCAGGCCGTCGTCCACCGTGGTGATCCCGCAGACCTTGACCGCCACCTTCGCCGCCCGGCGCGCCGCGCGTCCCGGCCAGCGCCGCGCGGAGGAGGCGCGGATCAGCTCCTCGAGCGCGGCGCCCGGGTCGGGCGCGCTCATCAGGTGCTCGCCGATCAGGAACGCGTCGTAGCCGGCGTCCCGCAGCCGGCGCACGTCGCCCGGCCCCTTGATCCCGCTCTCCACCACCGCCGTCACCTCGTCGGGGATCTCCGGCGCCAGGTCGTGCGCGGTCTGCAGCGTGACCTCCATGGTGCGCAGGTCGCGGTTGTTCACCCCCACCAGCCGCGCCCCCGCCCGCAGCGCGCGCGCGAGCTCCTCGCGGTCGTGCACCTCCACCAGGGCGTCGAGCCCGATCTCCCGCGCCGTCGCCTGCAGGGTGGCCAGCTCGCGGTCGGTGAGGGCGGCCACGATCAGCAGCACCGCGTCCGCGCCCGCG